>JAKJCH010000214.1 GCA_022706565.1 Bacillota bacterium
GGTTTTGCCCGATCCGGCACCGGCTTCAACAAACATATTTACATCCAGCCGGCTCTCGATCTTGGCCCGGGCCTCACTATCGTGGAGATTGGCACTACTCATAGTTCTGCAGCTCCTTCCACCCGTTGAGGCAGTCATTGGCATCATTCTCCAGTTTGAAGATCTGCCTTTCGACCGCATCCGAGCCACCGCACACGGTAACATAATCACAATACTTGCAGTAGGTTTCGGCGGAACTGGAACAAAAGACCCCTTCCCCCATCAGCTCGAGGATCTTCTCCACGGCCTGCAACCCTACATCTCTCCGATTCTGGCGGCGGCCAATGATCCTGCCCTCTCCCTTATCGGTCGGGAAAAGGTAACCGGCCAGGTCTATCTTCACCGAACCCTGCCTCGACAATGCCCCCAGGATACTTTCGGCGGCTATGGAATAGAGCAGGTGCTGAATCTGCTGCCCGGCCTTACAGAAATCCCGGTCATTATATCCCCAGGTGCTGCCCGTCTTGTAGTCCCAGATCTGGTAGGAGTCGCCTTTGATCGCCTTTTCCACCAGGTCGATCTTGCCCCGCAGCCTAAATGACAACCCGCTGGGCAGTTTGATCTCCACCGGTTCTGCCTGGCCAATGCCAGCCGCCTGAACTTCTTCATCCCCGAGCCCAAAGGGTATTTCCGAATACAACGGCAAACTGCCGCCATTACGGTGCTTTTCTTCCAGCAGATAATAATAAACCTCTAGTCCCCGCAGCATCTCCTCCTTCTCCAGGCGGAATACTAGCTCGTCGGGCGGGGGCACCTGCTGGCGCAGGGCATCGATTTCCCGGTTGGCTATGTTAAGCAACAGTTTTTTATCCGGCTGGTTGGGCTTGCCGGGACCGTAAACCTGGTTCTGGTACTCGCAGTAGATGGAATGGAGCAAAGACCCCCGCTGCATGGCATCCAACCAGGTGGAATTATCGATCTCCATCTCCTCGGGGGGATCTATTCTTAATATGTAGCGTAGAAAATACATGAAGGGGCATTTGGCCATGGTTTCGATGGCGCTGGCGGATAGCGTCCGATCTGGATTCAAACGCGGATCCAGATCAGGTGAAGCGGTAATCCGCCCATCATATTCGGTAAACTCGGCACTTAAGCGGCTGGTTTGAGCTTTTAATCCTTGTTGTAGGTTGCTAAAGCAGGCCGCCACATCTTCTGGATCTATCCTGCTGGTACCCCGGCTCAGGATCTGAACCAGCCACCAGTCTCTTTCGTCAATGGCGACAGCGTCGTCATCAGGCACATAAACCGCGGCGGGAGGCAGGGCATTGAGCAGATCACTGTAATCGGCTTCCGGCTGTCCACCCAGGAGGCGGTGAATATGGAGGAGCAGGGATGAGGGCGCACAAGGCCTGGCCTCCAGCACGTCGTAACATGGAAAGCTAATGGTAACCGGTCCCCGCCGCGCAGCCAGGAAGGCAGCCACCTGGTATGCACGCTGCTGCTGTTGGTTCCTCTGCAGATCCAGTAAAGGGCTCAATTGTTCCCGTTCACAATCTAAAAGCACCGGGTCTTGAAAAGTCCGTCCTTCCATCCGGGCGGCATCCATGCCCAACAAATAGGTCACCGGTCGGCTGCACCATAGACCGTCCTCCACGCTGGTCACATACAGATGCCCAGGTTGGGGACCATTTGGCTTAACCCGCAGGCCCGCCAGCATCTGCTCCAGCATCTTGATGGCGGCTCCAGACCTCACGGGCACCGGGTTGGCATAGCTGATACCCGCCAATTGATCAATGATAGCCTGTTTAGCCAAAGCATCCAGGTCGCTGCGGACCATTGCGTATTTTTCCAGGAATGCCCCCAGCCCAACACATAGCCTGGCAACATCAACTTTATCACCAATTTCAGCCGCGTCAATACAGCCGATTATGTCAGACATCGCTTCCTGAAGCTGTTTGACTGCGTATAACTGGCGGCTCAGCCTTTCACTCCGAGCGACCGCCTGGGCCTGGTTTGCTGAGTTCATTTCAGCCTCAAGATTGTCCACTATCTGGCCAAGACGCTGGAGGCACCGGTGCTTGCCCCAGACAATGCCGGAATTGCGCAGCAAGATAGCCGCCTCCCGGGCGGGAACTACATCCAGGTCGCCGCCCAGCAGCAGACGGTAGATAATGCTGACCGGATAATTGGATTGCACCCATTCCAGGATGCCGCTGATTAGTTTGCCCGGATGGGTAGAAACGACCGGCACTCCGCTGGCCATGGCTACCGGCAGCTCCATCCGCAAGGCTTCAGTATAGATGATCGACAGGTAGGGTTGATTGCGGGTTACACATAACATGATTTGATCCAGGGGATAACCGGACTTTTTGATCCGGCGCAGGACCTCCCGAACCTCGCAGGCTTCACCGTACGCCTGAAATATTTGTACATCATCGTGAGCAATATCGTTGGCGGTGGAATTGAAGATATAGCTCAGGCTGGATTGGGGCACTGGTGGTTCGTCTGGCATAAATCGGCGCAAAAAGGGGTTGTCCAAACCAGCCACCGGA
>JAKJCH010000215.1 GCA_022706565.1 Bacillota bacterium
TTGGTATTCTGCCTACGTTGGCTGCCATCAGGAGATCCCGCCGGATTGCCTTGGCCAACAAAGAGACCTTGGTAGCGGCCGGAGACATAGTGATGAGCCTGGCGCAGGAGCACAATGCGCCTATCATCCCAGTGGATAGCGAGCACTCGGCCATATTCCAGTGCCTGGCCGGGGAGGTTGCTCATTTACGCAACATCTGGCTGACGGCTTCGGGAGGTCCCTTCCGGGATTTTACCCAAGCGGAATTGACCAGGGTTACGGTTGATATGGCATTGCGTCACCCCAATTGGAAGATGGGACCTAAGATTACTGTTGATTCCGCTACTTTAATGAACAAGGGTCTGGAAGTCATCGAGGCCCACCATCTTTTTGGGGTTTCTTATGATCGCATCAAGGTTGTGATTCAAAAGGAGAGCGTGATTCACTCCATGGTAGAATTAGCTGACGGCGCTTTTCTGGGTCATCTTGGCGTGGCTGACATGAGAATCCCCATACAGTATGCATTGTCGTACCCTGACCGGTTGCCGTCACCAGCTCCCAGCTTGGATTTCAGTCAAATCGGGGCGATTCATTTTCAGCAGCCTGATCTACAGAGATTTCCTTTGCTGGGAGTGGCTTACGAAGCCGGCCGGGTGGGGGGAACTCTTCCAGCGGTAATGAACGCCGCCAATGAGGAGGCGGTGCATAAATTCCTGGCAGGCCAGATTGGCTTTTTGGACATCGCCCGGCTGGTTGTAAAAGTAATGGAGGCTCACTCCCCGGTAGCCCAGCCCCGGCTCGATGACATATTTGCGATGGATGGCTGGGCTCGCGTGTATTGTCGTGAAATGGCAGAGAAAGGATTATCAAAATGACTATTGTAAGCACCATTATAATATTAGCTATCCTTATCCTGGTGCATGAAATTGGCCATTTTTGGGTAGCTCGCCGGATTGGAATACCGGTATATGAGTTCAGTCTGGGTTTTGGCAAGAAACTGTATTCCACCCGGAAAGACGGGGTAGAATACTCCCTGCGCCTGGTCCCTTTGGGCGGTTTTGTGCGCATGGCCGGCGAAGAACAGGGAGACATGAACGACCCGCAGGGATTCAACAACCGTAAACCCTGGGAGAAGATGGCTGTCAGTTTCTCCGGGCCTTTCATGAACTTCGTGTTGGGAGTAATAGTTTTTATCTATATCTTTACCTTTATAGGATTAGGGTTTCCCAGTGACGAGCCAGTGGTGGGCGAGGTTATCAAGGGCAAACCTGCTTACACGGCCGGTTTACAGAGCAACGACCGCGTTCTTAGCATGAATGGCCAGGAGATCAATAGTTGGGATGAATTTGTCAGCAATATCCAGGCCTACCCGGCTGGGACATCCCTTGCTACTGTAGTAGAGCGGGATGGGGCCAGGCAAACAATTACTATGATCTCTGTCCTGGACCAGAGCAGCGGCAACCCCATCGTCGGGGTCTATCCGCAATTGAATTTTGTACGCCAGGGAATAATTGAATCGATTCGATTGGGCTTCGTTCAAACCTACCAGATGACCATGGCGTTGCTGGGCGGTCTCGGGATGCTTTTCACCGGGGCAGCTTCCTCATCCGATCTGGCCGGTCCGGTGGGAATCACCAGCATGGTCGGGGAAGCAGCCCGCAGCGGCATGGTTTACCTGTTGAGTTTTGCTGCTTTCCTCAGTATCAACTTGGGTGTAATCAACCTGTTGCCAATTCCAGCTCTGGACGGGAGTAAGATTGTGTTTGCTTTAATTGAAATGGTGCGCCGCAAACCTATGGACCCTGAAAAGGAAGGTTTTATCCACTGGCTGGGATTCATGTTCCTGATATTGCTCATTATTTTTGCTACCTATAATGATATAGTTAGGTTAATTAAGGGATGATTTAATTGCGCCGAAAATCACGTGTTGTTTGGGTTGGAAAGGTCGGGGTAGGCGGTGACAACCCGGTGGTGGTGCAGTCTATGACCAACACCGATACCCGTAATGTTCCGGCCACGGTGGAACAGGTACGGCGGCTGGAACAGGCCGGCTGCGAAATAATACGGGTGGCCGTCCTCGATGAAGAGGCCGCCGCGGCCATAAAAAAAATAAAGCAATCCATTTCCATACCTTTAATAGCAGATATTCACTTTGATTACCGGCTGGCCCTGAAAAGCATCGCAGCGGGGGCGGATGGATTACGGATAAACCCCGGCAATATCGGGGACAAGCATAAAGTGGCCGAGGTGGTGGCAGCCTGCCGGGACCAGCGGATTCCCATTCGAATCGGGGTGAACTCGGGATCCTTGGACAAGAGGATGCTGGAGCGGTTTGGATCCGTCTGTAAAGAAGCGATGGTAGAGAGCGCCATGGAGAACATAATGGTCCTGGAGGATATGGGTTTCCGCGATATCAAGGTATCATTGAAGTCTTCCTCGGTGCTGTTGAGCCTGGACGCTTATCGCTTGATAGCCGAGAAAGTCGATTATCCGCTGCATATCGGTATAACCGAGGCGG
>JAKJCH010000216.1:0-252 GCA_022706565.1 Bacillota bacterium
CTGTTTATTCCCAAGCCGGTCAGTATCTTGCGGGCGTTGGCCTCGCAGGCATAGCCGCCGGCCCGCTCATAAGCCTCACTGACGCGGGCATATTGTTCCATAATCCGGTCCAGCCCGGGCGCATCTTCTCCCATCCGCGCCTCCAGTTCACGCATCTCCTGTAGTTTAGTGGTGAGGGAGGCATAACTGGCCATCATCGCATCCCAGGCAGTCATTTCTTCCGCGAATTCGGGCATCTGCTCCAGGCAACCC
>JAKJCH010000216.1:262-2493 GCA_022706565.1 Bacillota bacterium
ATGCCCAGTTGCCACTGCTATCTGCCCGCTGTCTGGCTCCACCGCCCCAGTCAAGCAATGCAGCAGGGTGGACTTGCCAGAGCCATTGACGCCCACCAGCCCCACCCTTTCCCTTTCCTGCAAGGCCAGGCTGACCTGCCGCAGGACTTGCTGTTCCCCGTAGGACTTGCTTATTTCATTGGCCTGTAAAACAATCATTGGTTTCGCTTTCATCCTTGTCTTTTGATGGATACCCATCTATTCTATCATAATGAACTGGAGGGCGGTTCTCCCGATCGGCCCTTGATTGGCCGCGACACATGCCCCCTCTGATCGTGCTATTTTTTGCCAGCTCAACGTTGTTGGCCACCGCCGAACATATTTTTCTAAAAACTTTTTCTAATACCGGTTGCATATTGCGACAAGGTTGTGTAAAATCAAAATCACTAGAATTAGTCATAAGTTTCAGTCTTCGATCTCCGAGTCTCACTGCCTAAAGCTCAGGCCAGGGTTATGAGACCGTTAGGGTGTAACGGGAAACGGTTGCGCCTCCCATTGTGGAAAGGAGTAAGCTAGGCAGACTTTTTGTATGGATGCCTTTATTAGCCGAACCTTTCACAGGTTTGGCTTTTGTGTTTCTTACCCAGGCCAGCGGGTCTTTTGGAAACACGCAAGGGGGTCAAGATGGAGCGGGACGAATCATTCTAGTATCCAATCCCATTCTTTTTCCAAACCCCTTTGCGTTCCTCCGCAAAGGGTCTTTTTTTTTGCCGCCAAGGTATGGTCTATCCGAGGGCCATCCCTTCGCCTATAAAGTGCATAATAAAAATAGGAGGCGGGCTGGGCCCGCCATCTTATTGGCTCTTGTGAATGTGGGTAACACGCGTTCAATTACAGAGGTATCTAGAAACTCTTTATCAAGGTATACGTCGTCGTAATATTGCCATCGGTGACCGAAAACAGATAATTGCCGCGGGCCGTGAGGAACAACCGGCATTTACCTTCTTCGTCGGTCTTGAGCCGGTGAGGGTAGTCACGGCTCTGAGTGGCGGCGAAAGTGGCCTTTACCTCTGCTCCCGCCAGCGAGCGACCGTCTTTTAACACCTGGATACCATAGTTTTCCCCCAACCGGGCATGGCTGTAATCAAGCGGGACTATTTCCAGGGGCAGTCCCAACGGCTGCAAACCATGATGGTGATGATGCCCCACCTCCATGACCGCCGTTGCGTAAAGCTCTGTATCCCCCTTCTGGTGTACGTAGATCTGGGCCAATCCATCCAATTCCGGTCCCAAATTCATCTCCATCACATCGTGATGTTTATGCAGGCTGGCTTCCTGCAGTCTCCCGTTGACCATGACAAAACCCTCCACCTCTTCCATGGACGCGGCTTCATCGGGGCGCATGTTGAAACCCTTGAACAGTTTCATCCGGGCTTCCTCGCCGGGGTGAAAATGGCCGTGGTTGGTGTCCGGTTCCAGCCACAGTTCCTGGTGGGGTTTGACCTCAGCATCTTGGATCTCCTCCAGGACGATGCGGTGACGCACCAATTCCATTTCTTTGATGCGGGCTTTGACCACCCGGCGTTCTCCGAAAATACTCTCCAGGAATATATTGTTGTCATCGCCGGGGACAATCCGGTCCACGCCTTCCATCAGTAATTCTTCCTGTCCGCTGCGGCTCAAATAGACATTGGCTTCACACATGGTGCTCCCCCCTTCTACGCACAGGTTGGACAGACATACAGCTGCCCATTCATGATAGCACGGGGTTCCATGACCCCTTCTCCGCAAATGGAACATTGCACGGTGGGATAGATCTGCGCCTTCTCCGGTAAGGCAAAATCCACTTCCCGCCAACTAAACATCTCCTCGAACGGAGTGGTCATGATCCGCTCGAAAATGGATGCCAGCAGGTTTTCCTTCTCTGCCGCTTCCGCTTCAGTAAGTGCCTCCCGGCGATTCAGTTCCCGGTAGCGGGCATTGTCCGGATGGGGCTGGGCCTGGTACTTTTGGACGATACGCACCGCGCGGTTCTTTTCCCGGCTGGCGATGGTATAAACGCTTTTGCCGTAATCCTTGAAAATCAGGTTGCCCTTGCCGAAGGTACAGCCCAGTATGGACTGGATGGCATCCACCCCGCAGGAGTTGGTCTCCACCACTGCCAACAGTTCTTCATCCTGGTCAGGGCTGACGTCCAAGTATTGCTGGGCGAATTCCGCCACCCTGACCCCCATCAACAATCCCGGACAGAT
>JAKJCH010000217.1 GCA_022706565.1 Bacillota bacterium
CATGCTTGGATACGATCTGAATCGTCTTGGTGACTGCTGCGGCAGCATTCTTGCCCGCATTGACAAAGTCATTGCCGGTAAGCACAAAGGTTCCCCCGGTTCCGATGAATATCCCCAAAATCAATCCCACCAGAAATCTCATTTACATTCTCCCCCTTAGTCTGACCATTTGTGATGTTATTATATCGCTTAAATGACCATGCTTGGACGTTTTCCGGTCAAAAAACAATACAGGGCCGACCGACCCTGTATAACCAGTGCATATTCTTATGTCGTATCTTTATCTTTTAGTACAAATCATCGTGTACCTGACCGGTACGGGTAACATCCTGAACGCTGACGAAGCCGCCCGAACGCCCGAATCTTACTGCCTGGATCTCCGCCACCGCCGCCAGGGCTATGTCTGCAGCCAGTTCTCCGCCCAAGTCCAAACCGATGGGCAGATGGATCTTGGCGATATGCTCATCCTCTACCCCCAACTCTTTTAGATTGGCCAGGTATGCGGTAACCTTGCGTTTGTTGCCCATAATTCCTATGTATCGGGCTGGTGATTCGATAACAGCCTGCAAGGCTGGTTCATCGAATTCGTGGTTATGGGTTACTATTACGATGCTGGTAGTGGGGGTGATCTCGCAATCCTTCAGCAGGGCAACGATATCCCCCAGCAACCTTGTGGCCTGCGGGTATCTCTCCTCGGTGAGAGTCTCTGCCCGGTTATCTATTACCGTAATGTCGTAGCCCAGGATGGACGCGAATCGGTAAATATTCCAGGCCACATTACCGGAACCGGCAATGATTATACTGTCTCCTTTAAGGTTAATGTCCAGGATCAACACCTCCTTGATTTCGGTGACTCTCGGGACTAGTCTCACTGCTGTGTGGTCGAGCCCTAGGTTACCTGCCAATAGAGAAAGGCTATCTTGGCCTCGGTCTCATCACGGATAAGGCCGTTGACAGCAACCTTTTTCAGATAGTCAAAAACTGGGCCGGTGTATTTGTCGATGTATTTCTGTTCATCTTTGAGGGGGCCCAGATGCCCGGCGAAATGCTTGGCGGTCTCCTCATCCAGGGGCCACTCGACCAAGGCCTGGGTGTCATAATAAGACAGACTGGGGTAATAACCGGCCCTCAGGAGCTCTTCAACCGACTTGCCTATTGATTTCTTGCCCCATTCGGAATCAAAAGGGTGTCCTAGGATGCTGAGATAAACGTCATTCTTCAGGCTGCTGAAGCGGCGGGCGAAATGGCAGGTAAAACACCAGTCCCGACTGGCCTGGGACATCTTCAGGAGACCACCGTCGCTGCTGATTCCTGGACATAGCGAGGCAAAAACCAGGTCATAGGCCTTTTCCAGACCACTCTTTCTCAGATCGATATCCTGCCAGGGCATGTCTATAAAGTCCACGTTCTGCAAACCGTTCAGCTCCACGCTTTGGCGGGCATATTCCAGCATTTTTCCGGATATGTCCAGACCGGTTACCCGCTTGGCCTTCTGGGCAAAGCGAACCGCGAACATTCCCAGTCCACACCCAATATCCAGGATTTCCGAATTGCCGTCATACAGGTGGTGGCTCCACAAGAAATCATCGGTATACTGGTAGCGAGCCTCGTTCTGCTGGCGGGCAGCCTCGTCTTCCGAGTCCCGCGCAGCCCACTTGACCGAGCGGGCGTCCCACAATTCCTTGGTATGTACCTCTAAATTATCCATGTCCTTTTCCATTTCTATCACCAAGCTCCAACTGTTAGTTATTTTTTCTGATTATCAGCATCTGGGCCGAATTGCCGAAGAAGTGGTAACCTGACCCCGCCTCACTGATGATGTCCAGCAACTCGTCTGGATCGGTTACCAGGATTCCGCCCAAAGAGGTAACCCCGCGGGCAAAGAAAGCATCCGGCAGCATGCTTATAGTGGGACCGGTCACTACGATTTCCGCTCCTGGCTTGGCCAGGGACAGCAAACCCTGCAGAGTGTTATTAATAATCGTGGTGCCGGTGATCACCAGCAGATCGGCGTCCGGAACAAATTCCCGAGCGCGGCTGGCCTCGGCAAAAAAGGGCATCTCATTAGGCTTGAGGGTTAATGGATCCAGCTCCAGGATACGAAAATCGGCCTCGGCCGCGATAAGCTTTCTTATCACCGGAACCAGGGCCCCGACTACTACCGCCTTCATGCCGGGGGTGATCTCCAGTTCGTCAAACGAGTCCTTTCCCAATTCAAACCGATAATCCTTTACCGGCATCAGATCCCAGCAGGCTGCGCTTAAGGCATTCAAGGCGGCTATACCTAACGCTTTTCTCAAAATGTTGTCCTTGAAGATATCATCCAGATAGGTGCTGACCTTCCGCCCCCCCAGTTTGCCCGACAGGGGCATGGCCTTGGCTGAACTGGGGCAGCATACTGCCTCGGGGATCTCCTTTATGGGGGTAAAGCAAAGGCCACCATGACCGTCACTCAATTTTACCCCGGTGAAAAACAGCCCTATCACCG
>JAKJCH010000218.1 GCA_022706565.1 Bacillota bacterium
GTAAGTGCGGTCATGCCAAATGCCGTTGCTACCGGCGGAACCATGGCCACTATCACTACCAGGGCCGCGGATATCAGGGCCGCCCCGGTCAGGTACCAATTGGTAAAGAAACCGATCTTGAACAATGAATGATGCGAGCGCATATTAAACGAATGAACTACCTGGGTCAAGGCCAGAACTATGAACGCCATGGTACGGCCGGCTTCAATGTCGCCGGTTCCCCGCCATCCGACCATAAACGCGATCAGGGTCAACACTGCAAACATTGCCCCCTGCAGGGCGATCCGCGTGCCCAGCCCATGCGCGAAGATGCTCTCATTTTTGGGTTTGGGCTTATGATCCATAACATCGTCTTCCACCGCCTCCATACCCAAGGCTATGGCGGGCAGGCTGTCGGTGACCAGGTTGATCCACAGCAATTGAACCGCCAACAGCGGTGACTGGTGCCACACCAACATGGCAGTGAATACGGTGAGAACCTCACCAATATTGGTGCCCAGTAGGAACGCCACCGCTTTTTTGATGTTGTCATAGATGCCGCGGCCTTCCCGCACTGCATCCACAATGGTCGCAAAATTATCATCGGTCAGGACCATGTCCGCCGCTCCCTTGGCCACATCGGTCCCGGTGATGCCCATGGCACAGCCAATGTCCGCTGCTTTCAGCGCTGGGGCGTCGTTGACCCCGTCCCCGGTCATGGATACCACCTCGCCCTGCCGCTGCCAGGCCCGTACGATCCTTATCTTGTCTTCGGGTGAAACCCGGGCGTAGACTGAGATGCTGCGCACTCTATTCTCCAGATCGGCGGCAGACATATTCATCAGCTCGCTGCCTGTTACCGCCTGATCTCCAGGATTCATAATCCCGAGTTGGCCGGCAATGGCGGAGGCGGTGATGATATGGTCGCCGGTTATCATTACCGGTTTGATACCAGCACGTTTACACAGTGCTACCGCTTCCCGGGCTTCCGGGCGAGGCGGATCGATCATGCCCAGCAAGCCCATGAACGTCAATCCGGTTTCCAATGCCTCGCTAGTAACCGGGTCGGGGATCTCGCTTATCTCCTTGTAGGCAACCGCCAGTACCCTCAGGGCATCGCGGCTCATGCTGTCGGTATACCTGCGGCCTGCCTCCAGATCTCCAGCCATACACAGCTTGTCTAATACATCGAATGCCCCTTTGACTATAACCACAGTACGGCCTTCAATCCGGTTCACAGTACTCATCAGCTTGCGGTCGGAATCGAAAGGCAGTTCAGCCAGTCTTGGATAGCGGCGGTTAAGGTCATCCTGCGACAATCCGTTCTTATGAGCGGCCAGAACGATGGCGGTCTCGGTAGGGTCACCAATATGGCGCGCCTCCCCGGCTTCGAATTCCACCCGTCCGTCACTGCACAGCACCGCATAGGTGAGAAGCCTCCTGATAGCCGGCGTGTTGTCCCCTCCAATATCCTCCAGCACCGATGATTCTGCTTCAAAAGCCTTTACCAAGGTCATCTGATTAAGGGTCAGGGTGCCGGTCTTGTCCGAACATATTACGGAAGCGCTGCCCAGGGTCTCTACCGCCGGTAACCTCCTAATGATGGCGTTTTTACTGACCATACGCTGTACCCCGATGGCCAGCACGATGGTTACAATGGCCGGCAGTCCCTCGGGTATGGCCGATACCGCCAGGGATACGGCAATCATGAATATCTCCATGACCCGCATATCAGCCGCCAGGCCGATGGCAAATATGATAGCGCAGACGACCAGGGCCATGATGCCCAGATATTTTCCCATCACCGCCAAGCGGTGCTGAAGGGGGGTCTGACCATTTTCCTCTGCTTCCAGCAGGTCGGCTATCTTGCCCATTTCGGTCTTCATACCGGTTGCGGTTACTACTACCCGCCCCCGCCCATAGGTTATGCTGCAGCCCGAATACACCATGTTGAAGCGATCTCCCAAAGGAGCGTTCGCCTCCACTATCACTCCGGCATCCTTCTCGCTGGAGACCGATTCCCCGGTCAAGGCCGCTTCTTCCGATTTCAGACTGGCAGATTCGATAAGGCGCCCGTCGGCGGGAACGAAGTCGCCCGCTTCCAGAATGATTATGTCCCCCGGCACCAGCTGAAAGGCATCGATGATAATTTCAGAGCCATCGCGCAGCACCCGGGCTTGAGGGGCGGACATCTCCTGCAGGGCTTCCAGCGCTTTCTCCGCTTTGCTCTCCTGTACCACCCCCATTATGGCGTTAAGGATTACAATAAGCAGGATCAGAATCGGTTCAAAGAAACCCTCGCCTTCATAGATGGCCACCACAAAAGAAATCGCCGCAGCGATTATGAGGATCACGATCATGACATCTTTGAACTGTTCAAAGAAGTGCTGGATAATGCTTCTCTTTTCTTTGCCCTCCAGCCGATTCTCCCCGTATTCCTGCAAGCGCCGCTGGGCTTCCTCCGTGGTCAAT
>JAKJCH010000219.1 GCA_022706565.1 Bacillota bacterium
TAAGGACAGATATGAATATTTTGGGATCGGCAGAGTAGTATTTTGTAGGAGGGGTGGGCAATGAAAACTATCCTGGGCCTGGTGGTGTCCCACCGCAAACTGGGCAACAGCGAGATACTGGTCAAAGAAATAATGAGAAACATACCTGGGGAATGCCACCATCAACTGATACGGGTCACCGACCTGAACCTGGAGTCCTGCAAGGCCTGCTATGGATGTCTGCAACCCGACGCGGGATGCAAAACCAAGGATGACTTCAATTTTATTATGGAAAGCATCAAGAAGGCTGACGCGGTAATCATCGGGGTGCCGGTCTACATACTAGGGCCACATGGCTGTTATAAACTGATGCAGGACCGGATGGTGGGGGCCTACAACTATACCAAATATACGGCTGATAAACCTTGTGCAGTGGTGGTGCCTTTCGGGACCATAGGATGGCAGGGTTATTCCAAGGCGGCGGCCAGCATTTTTCCACGCACCCTGGAAATGAAGATCATCGACATTTGGATGGTGCATGCCACCCTACCGGCGGAATCGCTGCTCAATGAAGAAAACCTCGCGTACGCCCGGAATTTGGGCCGGCGGATATTCAACGGGGGAGAGTACCAGCCCGGTGAACGTGAGTGTCCCCAGTGCGGTTCCGACCTCTTCCACCTGCTCCCCGGCAATATAATCGAGTGTCCCATCTGCAGCGCCAAGGGTGTTCTGGGCGCGGATAATATCCCGGACTTCACTGCATCGACCCACAACCGCTTCGGCCCCCATGAGATCGAGGAGCATTTTAATGAATACCTGGCTGAGATGCGGGCTCGTTTCAAAGCCGAGAAAGATATCCTCAAAGGGGTGCAGAAGGATTATAAAGAAATGGATTGGTGGATCAAGCCTTGATGCTCATTGGGCATATGTGACGGGCATGTCCGCCACCTGTTCCACCAGGGCATGGAAATTGGCTGTGAGAGCATCGATGTCCTGGGGAGAGGCGTCGTCCAAGTGCAAACCCGCACTGACCACCACCACCCGCTGGAAGCGAGCCGCGAGCCGCAAAGCTGCCGCCCGGGCTAGTTCATCTTCCTTGTGTCCGGTCACGCAGATAACCGATGCCGATGCAGATATCCGATTTGGGTCCGCCAAGCTGGGCCGGGGTACTGCTACAGCTGCCGCGCCGATGTGATAGGCGCTGCCGCCGCCTATTGTTACCGCCACATCAGCCCCGTTTATCACCACCAAGGCTTCCACCCGGTGGGGGTACTGACCAACCTGGAAATGATGCGTTTCCATCCGGGTACCGCCGATATGAGCCTTATTCATCCGTCTCCCTCATTCCTGACCAGGGTTTGAAAGCCCGGTGTTCCAAACCAAACTGCATCAAGATCTTGCCTATCAGGAAATCAACCTGATCCTGCAAGGTATGGGGTGAATTGTAGAATGTCAACATGGGGGGAATGATGGCGCAGCCGTTGTCCGCGGCCTCCAGCAGGTTTTTAAGGTGGGCCTTACCCAGTGGGGTCTCGCGCGGAACCAGCACCACCCGGCGGTTTTCCTTCAGGCAGACATCGGCCGCCCGCACCATGAGATTGTTGGCATAACCATGGGCCACCGCCGACAAGGTCTTCATACTGCAGGGTATGATGATCATACCGCCAGTTGGGAAGGAGCCGCTGGAGATGGGGGCGGCCAGGTCATTGATATCATAGTAATGGTCCGCCAGGTTTATCACTTCATCCAGGGTCACCTCGGTTTCGTACTGGAAGGTAATCCGGGCGCCTTCAGAAATAAGCAAGTGAGTCTCTACCGCTTGTTCTTTCAATGCTTTAAGCAGTTCGAGGCCCAGCACCACCCCGCTGGCCCCGGAGATGCCGACAATAATCCTCATTATGTCAACCACCTTTGTATAACTGATATCCACTTGGTACCAAACCCCTGTTGAGGCTATTTCCCGTATTCATTACAGCATAATCGACTGCAGAGCCTTCTTCAAGGTGATAATAACTTGGGGACAGGCCCCAAGTTATTGACCGAGACCAACAAAAGACCGGTCAGACTTGAAATGTCAGGCCGGTTCAATGTTCTGTGAGGTTGGTTTTAACTTGAGACTTAAGCTGCTACTTCCCGGTCAACCGGGACAGCCACGACTTGGGACGCTCATCCTGTTCCCGTTTCCACAACCGGATCAGCTCATCCACCTGTTCTTCCTTCTTGGCATCCCGCTGTTTCATTTTCGCCTCCAACGCCTCGATCTTTTGACTTAGCAGCCGATTTTGGGCAATAAGTTCATCGTTTTGTTCCACGATCCGGCGCAGCGAATTATTAAGCTCGGTGAAATCTATGCTGGGCATGGTAGGACGGTCAAAAGTCTGCAGGGATGTCTCCTGGCTCTCCTCCATATTGGCCAGGGCCATCCGGATAGC
>JAKJCH010000021.1:0-14594 GCA_022706565.1 Bacillota bacterium
TTACATAATAAAACCGGAGACATTTAACTTCATGAAGTCATTCGATATCCTGGTGATGGTGGTCCTGGGCGGCTTGGGCAGTACTACCGAAGCGGTGATAGCAGCTATCTTCATAACCATCCTCACCGCAGCTCTGCAGCCTTTTCCAGAGATTAGAATGATCTTGTATGCGTTGATACTTATAATTGTTATGATATATCGGCCTCAGGGATTGATGGGCAACAAAGAGTTTAGCCGGCAGACCTTAGGCAGGATTTGGGGTGGGCGCAAATGACCATTTTGAGTATTAACAAGTTATATAAATCATTTGGCGGATTGAGTGCCGTTATGAATTTCTCTTTCCATATGGGACGGGATGAACTGGTAGGGCTGATAGGACCCAATGGGGCTGGTAAAACCACCGTTTTCAATCTCATTACCGGAGTGTACAAACCTGATCAGGGCCAGATTATCTTCGAGGGACGGGACTTAGTCGGCATGACCCCTTATAATATTTGCGCTCAGGGCATAGCCCGGACTTTCCAAAATATACGACTCTTTAATGAGCTTTCCGTACTGGACAACGTCAAGATAGCTTGCCATAAAGACGTGCAATATAGCGTATTAGGGGCGCTAATGAGGACCCCGGCTTTTTTTAAAGGGGAGGCGAAGATTGAGCAAGATGCGCTTAAGTACCTAGAAGTATTCAAGCTGGATAACAAGCGAGATGAGCTGGCTAAAAACCTTCCCTACGGTGAACAGCGTCGCCTGGAAATATCCCGGGCACTGGCTACCCAGCCTAAATTGCTGATCCTGGATGAGCCGGCGGCGGGAATGAACCCCCAGGAAACCAATAGTTTAATGCAGATGATACAAATGATCCGCAAGGAATTCGGTTTGGCAATATTGCTTATAGAACATGATATGTCCCTGGTAATGGGGGTCTGTGAAAGAATCTATGTTTTAGATTACGGCCAGATAATCGCCGAGGGTTTGCCACAAGAGATTAGGAATAATAAGCAGGTAATTGAGGCTTATCTGGGAGAGGAGCTTAACTAATGCTGCAGATAAAAGACATCGATGTTTACTACGGCTCTATCCATGCCCTCAAAAAATTGTCCCTGGAGGTCGAAAAAGGTAGCATTGTAACCCTGATTGGGGCTAACGGAGCGGGAAAGACGACCACGCTCAACACCATTTCCGGCATACTTCGCCCCAGGAACGGGACTATAATATATAAGGGGATAGATATTACCAGGGTGGCCCCAGAAAAGATAGTAGGACTGGGGATCTCCCAGGTACCTGAAGGACGACGTGTTTTCTCAACCATGACAGTGGTGGAGAACCTTGAAATGGGCGCCTATCTGCGTCGGGACAAAAAAGAGATTCAGGCCGACATGGAAACGGTTTACGCCAGATTCCCGCGGTTGGAGGAACGGCGCAGGCAATTAGCGGGGACTCTTAGCGGCGGTGAGCAACAGATGCTGGCTATCGGACGGGCGCTCATGGCCCGGCCAGAGCTGATGTTGATGGACGAGCCGTCTATGGGTTTAGCACCGCTGTTGGTTAAGGAGATTTTTTCTATAATCAAGGACATCAATGAGCGTGGCACCACCATCCTGTTAGTCGAACAGAATGCCAATATGGCTCTTTCAATAGCCCATAAAGCCTTTGTTATTGAGACCGGTGAGATCGTGCTGCAGGGTACTGCGGAACAGTTGCTCAAGAGTGAGGACGTAAAGAAGGCATATTTGGGCGGTTAGGCTTCGTATAGTCTGTTAAGAGTTTCGTGAAGGAGGACAGATGCATGAAAGTGAAGGAGAGGATGAGCCTCAAAGTAGTCACCGTCAACAAGGAAACGAGCATAAATGAGGCCTTTTCCTTAATGAAAGAAAACAACATCCGCCGCTTACCGGTTATGGACAAAGGAGCTGTAGTTGGGATTGTAACCTTAAGCGATCTAAATCAGGCGGCTCCATCGACGGCTACCAGTTTGAGCATACACGAGCTGAATTATCTGCTGGCCAAAACCAAGATCAAGGATATCCTTCCCAAGAAACAGGAAGTCATAACCATAAGTCCAGAAAATTATATTGAGACGGCTGCCAAGAAGATGCGCATCCACCGGGTCAGCGGACTACCGGTGATAGATGGGGGCAGGTTGGTGGGAATCGTAACGGAGACCGATATTTTTGATGCCTTCATTGACATTTTGGGGGTTAGAAAAACACATAGTCGTATTGACCTATATGTGGACGATCATCCCGGGACTATTGCGAAGATAACCGGGATAATAGCAGCAGCAGGCAAGAACATCCTTAATACGGTAGCCTATTACGATGGGCAACGGGATAAATATAAGATGATTATTCGTGTCGAGGAACTGGATTGTGATGAAGTGGTCCAAAAATTGAAAGACAGCGGTTACGAAGTGGAATCGGTAATCGAGTCGCCAGAAATAGATTCGTGAAAGGTCGGAGCTATTTGACAAACAGCCGCTGCTGATAATATAATCAGTAAGCGTGTATGGGGAGGCGGATCGGTCCTGGTGGGCCGCCTGGACTTCAAATCCAGTTTGCGCCGTGGTGATCCCACGGTGGGTGTGTTCGATTCGCACACGCCTCCGCCAGTAATATAGGCGGTTTGAATCGCTTTAGCTGAAACATTTGGTTTCAGCTTTTTTGTTGCTGATTTTCATCTGACCACGGCTTTGACCACCGCAAAAAATCGTCCACAGTACTTAGCAATATGAGCATCGGGCCAAAAATATAACCAACCGCGTGATGAGCGCATATATTATAGTAGATTATTTTGGTAATTCTTCAGGGAGTGGTAAAGGTGTTGAGATTAGTTCCCGATAGACAGTTCTATAAAGGAGACCTGGTAACAGTTAAGAATTCCCGCAACCAGGGGCCATATTGCATCTTAGGCTTCAAAGAAAACGACAAAAACCAGAAAATCGCTATACTGAAGGCGTTGTTTAACGATACCGATATAATCGAAAAACCCGAATCTGAGTTAAAAAGCTTCTTAATCAAGGGTTTGCTGTAACCGTGTCAATTAGCGCCCAAGCATTATCCGATTGACTAGACTAATCAAATAGTATTGAAAGAGATTGCGCACTGTAAATAAAAAACGAAGATGAAAAGGAATAGGGTTTTGGCATGGATTATATAATTCTTCGAACGTAACCCGTATGAAAGGGTAACAGGAGATTACAGACAAGGCCAGCGCATATAACGATGGAGCATAGCACCAATGGGGGGCAAAAACCTGATTGGCCGTATAGGCCCCCAGAACCTACTGTAAGACGAGATGCATTAGAGAGACACCCAAGACATCAAGCGCGTCATTTTTTCGGCTGATGGAGGCCGTGATTTAACTGGGTCTACTGGGCACCTTTATGACAGGTTAGCATTGTAATATTTTCGTGCCAGATACCATCCGAATATCAAAATAACCAGTGCCAAGGCTAGTATCACAAGAGCAGACCTGACATCACGCGCGTTGAAAACAGCTAAGCCCAATCCCGTATATAGGACCGCCGTAGGGATCTTGCCAATAGCCGAGGAGAACAGGAAGGTCAAAAAGGATACACCGCCCAGGGCTGCCCCTGCGTTTATCATGGGGGTGGGGACCACCGGGATTATCCTAGCTATCACCAGGGTCCAGAAGGCAACCGATGGATTAAGACGACGCAAGTCATAACCGCGGCTGTGGTAAAACCATTTCAGAAAACTCTTATATCCGAGCCTTTTGATAAGCCAGTAGGTGAGGCAAGCGCCGGTCAGGGCGCCTGCCCAAGCCAAGAAAGAGCCCATTTTGAACCCAAAAAGCATCCCGCTAACGGCGGCTATAATGAGGTAGGGCACAACCGGGAACATTGCCTGGATGGTAAATAGGACGAAGGCAACCAGAGGAGCCCAAAGCCCAAATTGGCTGACATACTGCACCAGGTATTGCGTATTGATGTGGTCCATGCGACACCATCCCGACTGAGGTCAATCAGTCTTCCATAAGATCAGATCGATCCGCAAGCCATGCTGCTATATCGGGGAATACCTGATCCCGTGCCAAAGTACCGATTACCAAGCCTCCATGACCCACCGGGTATTCCAAGTAGGTTTTATCATTGCCTCCCAGATAAGTGAGGGCTGCTGCGGTTTGATGAGGCAGGGCAATATGGTCCCGGGTTCCCACCAAGGCCAGCAGGTTCGCCTTGATCCTTTGTAGTTGTACCCTCCTGCCCCGCAGAGTTATCTGGTTCTTTATCAGTTTATTGTGCTGGTAGAAATCCCTGATCCACTCCCGGTAAGCCGCGCCCGGGAAATTAATATTGTCAGTAGCCCATTTATTAAGCACCTTCCAGAAATGTTCGTCCTCATCTTCTTCGATGGTCTTCCATAGGCGGGTATAAGTGCCGAGGTAATTGCCTACAGGATTCAACATCCGGGTGCCCCAATCCATGAACCCTTTTGGGATTAGTTCCATAGCATCCACTATACGGTCGGGGTCATATCCGGGGGCTCGCAACCACACGTCATAAGCGCCGGCATCGGCAAAATCGATGGGAGCAGCCAGGTAAACCAGGTTCCGCAGTACAGGCTTGTTGAAGAGGGATGCATATAAGGTGGACATGGTCCCGCCCATACAGTAACCGATTATACTGATGTCGGTGGAGCCAGCATTACGAGCCACCCGTCGAGCTGCTGGGGCGATGTAGTCAAAGACAAAATCGGAATAGGTCAATTCCCGATCCTCCCATTGGAACTCCCCCCAGTCCAGCAAATAAACATCGTAGCCCTCTTTTACCAGGTATTCCACCAGACTGGAGCCCGGGGTAAGGTCCATTACATAGGGCTTGTTGATTAAAGCGTAGATCAATAGCACGGGAACGCGGTAAATCCGTTCTGATGTAGGTTGATAATGATAAAGCTTGGATTTGTTTTTACGCCACAGAATCTCCTTCGCAGATACTCCGGTTGAAGGTTTGTGGTCATATGCCAACACCTCTAACCAGCGGGCTGTGGATTGCCACCAGTCCTGGCCGGTCTTGGCCAGAGTCTCTCCAATTTGGATAGCCGAATCCTTTTTGATAAAAATGTCATCTGCCATTCTAGTTTCACCTCCGCATAACGTTTGTCCGCCTACTTGCTCTCGGATTTGGGCGGAGTTTCTTTTTTGGCAGCAGCCCGACTTGGTTTGGCCAATGTCTGCAATTGTTTGTTCAAAGCGGTCAGGTTGGCATTCATGTCTTTCATCAACGCCTCCAGTTGGGTAATTCGCCCGATCAGGTCATCCTGGGAGGGCGTTTCCTTCACGCTGCATACGTTGGCATCCAGAGAATCGAGTCTATCTTCAACGTCCAACTCCATGTTGTCTACTTTGGTCTCCAGCGACACGACCAACTCTGCTACCCTTGCCACATCCCGTTTGGACGCCAATGGGGACTCCTCCGTAATACGGTCGATCAGGTCTTTATGGAAGCGTAAATACTGCAAATAGGTGTTTAGGATGAGGTCAATGCTGTTGGCAAAAACATCTGTCTTAATATAATCCTGTAACGCGCTGGTCCATACCTTTTCGTTGCTGAAATAGATCTTTTTCCAAAGCTTGTAGGGATCAATCATGGTAACCTGTGACTGTTCTGCCTTATTATCCACTAATTATCACCTTCCATTATTGCTGGGCTCTATTGTTTTATCATTACGGCTTCCACTTTGAAGCCAGCTGCCTTGAAATCATTTATAATGGTCTTGGTGTCACTGGCGTTAATACGCAGGATCAAGAGCGGGTCTTCATCCTTGGATTCCAAGGTCACCAAGTTATGGAAGATAACCCCGTGTTTTTGCAGGATCTCGCCTATTTTAATCAGGGTTTCCGGAGTGTTCTTGACCCGCATATTCAAGCGCACCCCTTTTAGGTTTATGGCCAGAATTTCCATAAAGGCTTGGGAAATATCAGTTTGAGTTATAATGCCGATAAGCCGGCCATCATCATCAACTACCGGTAACCCGCTTATTTTATTGTCCTGCAGCAACTGGGCCGCTTGTTCGATATAGGCATCCGGTCCGATGGTTACCAGGGCCTGATTGATGGGAAGGATATCTCTAACTTTGACTTTGTTCAAAGCCATTGTTTCCTCTGTGGAAAAATAGCGGGTCGCTATCGAAGTCCCCCGGAAATTAAGATCGGGACGGGAACCAAAATCTTTCTTGGTCAGAATCCCAACTAACTTGCCCCGGTCCATGACCGGCAGTCGGTTCAATCCATGTTCTATGAGAAACAACCAGGCATCACCCACTCCGGTGTCGGGGGTGATGGTGTACGGATTGGGAGTCATTCTGTCTTTAACCTTCATTTTAACGTCCCCGCTTTCCTGAAAATATATTTATCATGTTACCATATATAGCCGGTTTTATCATCCGTTGGCGCACTTTATACTGTCCCTGACACCCACCAGGATGTGTTTTCTGCTACTATATTATATATGGTAAGCAGCTTCCAGTTCCAAAATCTGCTCAGAAATGTAAGAAGTAGATTCAGATCTGGATGGGGGAGTTGTTTCTCGTTCTTCCCTATTTGCTTCCAAGCAGGTGATGGATATGGTCATCGATTAACCACGTGGTATAGAGCTGCACCCAGTAAGGGAAAGTAATAAGAAAGACGGTTGGAAAGGGGATAACGCACATGCCGGATGAGGGCAAGAAAAAAGTCGTGAGTTGTTGGTCCAAGATGACCGAGGACAAAATCCAGGAGGCTTATAGTTTCAATGCTGGGTATTTGGATTTTCTGACCTCAGCTAAAACAGAGAGAGAAGCCGCCGATAAAATCAGCCAATTGGCTCTGGCAGCGGGATTCAAGACGCTGGAGAAAATAGATGTCCCCAAAGCGGGAGATAAGCTAATGATAACCAGCAAAGGCAAGGTGGTTGCCCTGGTTGTAATTGGTACCCAGCCAATGGAAGAAGGCTTCAATATAGTAGTCTCCCATATAGATTCTCCCCGACTGGACCTGAAAGCCCGCCCGATTTATGAAGCTGACGGTATGGCGCTGCTTAAGACCCATTATTATGGAGGCATCAAGAAATATCAGTGGCCGGCAATGCCGCTGGCCCTGCACGGGGTGGTAGTAAAAAAAGACGGCACAGTCAAGAACATAACCATAGGTGAGAAGGCTGAGGATCCGGTCTTCACTATCGCTGACCTGCTTCCCCACCTGGCCAAAGACCAGATGGAGAAAAAGATGTCCGAGGCCATCAATGCCGAAAGCCTCAATGCCCTTGTCGGCAGCCGTCCATTACTACAGAGGGAAGATGACCCCATTAAGGCTTTCGTTTTGAATATACTGCAGGATCGCTTCAATATTGTAGAGGAGGACCTAACCAGCGCGGAGCTGCAGCTGGTGCCGGCTTTCCCCGCCCGGGAGGTGGGGCTGGACCGGAGCATGATCGGTGCTTATGGGCAGGATGACCGGGTGTCTGCCTACACCTCATTGCGAGCGGCGTTGGAGGTTGAACAACCAAGTCGTACCGCTTTATGTCTATTTGTTGACAAAGAGGAGATTGGCAGTTCTGGTAATACTGGACTGCAGTCCCTGCTAATAGAAAATATCGTAGCTGAAATCATGCATAAGGCAGGCATAAACGATTATTTCAGTTTGCGCCAGGCGCTGGCTGCCTCCCACGCTTTATCCGCCGATGTCAATGCGGCTATAGATCCCAATTATCCAGAAGTATTCGAAAAGATGAACAACTCATTCATGTCGCAGGGAGTAGTTATCACGAAATACACAGGATCAAGGGGGAAATCCGGGTCAAATGACGCCAACCCCGAATACATCGCGCGGATACGCAACTTGTTCGACGAAGCTGGGGTGATTTGGCAGATTGGGGAACTAGGTAAAGTAGATATCGGGGGCGGGGGCACGGTGGCCCAATATATAGCCCATTACGGCATGGAGGTTGTAGACTGTGGCGTAGCATTGCTGGGAATGCATTCGCCCTTTGAAGTATCCAGCAAGGTGGACGTTTATATGGCTTATCAGGCCTACAAGGTGTTCATGGAAAAATTTAGCTCTAAGGTTGGCCATCAAGCCCAGGTAATGGAAAAACGAGGTGATACACCGTGGCAGAAGACAACCTCCGACTTACGGAAATGGTCCGAGCGGCTGGCTGAGCAGCAAAGATAGGTCCGGGGACCTTAGAAAAAGTATTGGAGGGGCTGAATTGGCCTCGTGACCCTAATTTACTGGTCGGAATTGATAGCCGTGACGATGCGGGGATTTATCGCCTCACCGATGAGCTGGCTCTAATTCAGACTCTGGATTTTTTTACTCCCATGGTGGATGATCCGTTTGTCTTCGGGCAGATAGCAGCCGTCAATGCCCTTAATGACGTCTATGCAATGGGGGGGCGCCCCCTGCTGGCCATGAATCTGGTCTGTTACCCTCAATGTAAGGATCTATGGGTTTTACGTAGGATACTGGAGGGAGGCTTGGACAAGGTAGTCGAAGCGGGAGCATTGATTGTTGGCGGCCATACAGTGGACGACAACGAGCCCAAGTACGGGTTGAGTGTGTGCGGACTAGTTCACCCCGACCGGGTGATAAGCAATAGCGGGGCTCGGCCTGGGGATAGATTATTCTTAACCAAGCCTCTGGGTAACGGGATTATCGCCACAGCTATCAAAGCTCGCATGGCCTCTTCGGAAGCAATCGAGGAAGCAATGAAATGGATGACCACCCTGAACCGGACTGCCTCCGAGTCGATGCAAGCTGTGGGGGCCAAGGCCGCTACCGACGTTACTGGTTTCGGTTTAATTGGGCATCTTTACGAGATGGCAGCTGCCAGTAATATGGAAATCGAGGTAAACGCAGAACGAGTAGTGTTTATGCAAGGAGCCCTAGAGTATGCCAACATGGGATTAATACCAGCAGGAGCCTACAATAATCGTGATTACCTGGCTGATAAGGTGGAATACTTGGAGGAGATAGATCTTACATGGCAGGACCTCTTGTTTACACCAGAAACCGCCGGGGGAATACTGGTGGCCTTGAACGATGAACAGGCCGACCAGTTCATCAAGCTTATGCGGGAGAGCGGGCAATCGTGTTTTGAGATTGGCAGGGTGGTGAACGCTGGATTCAGGCCCATTAAAATAGGGAGATAACGACACTATTATGAGGCAGCGAACGGGGTGATGGCGGTGGAGAGGAAGACATTCCAGTTGGGCGATGTGGTCAAAATGAAAAAGCAACATCCCTGTGGCAGTCTTACTTGGCAAGTAGTGCGCCTGGGAGCCGATATCAAAATAAAATGTACCGGATGTGGCCGCTTGGTTATGTTGCCTCGCAGCGACTTCGAGCGAAAGATGCTCAGGGTTGTGACGGAAGTCCAGAATGATGGGTGAGGAAGGGTAAAGACATAACAGAATTAAACATGGATTAAAGCGGTTGCACTCCCAAAAGTAATACTGGTATAATATAGTGTAAGTCCCTGCCCCGAACAAAGGTTCGGGGCCATTGCTCGCATAGCGGGCTTAGTCCATAGGGAGGAGGTGTGAGAATGCGCGAATACGAGATGATGTTTATCATCAAACCAGACCTGGCTGAGGAAGAGATAACGGAAATCAAGGACAGACTGCACAAGATCATAGATGATTTTGGCGGCGAGTTTACAGAAGAAGTCGGGGGATGGGGTAGAAAGCGCATGGCGTACAGAATTGAAGACTATGCAGAGGGTATTTATTGTTTATGGCGCTTTAAGGGTCAGCCCGAGACTGTCCAGGAATTGGACAGGGTCATAAAAATATCCGATAGTCTGATGCGCCATATCATCGTTCGCAAAGACGAAAAATAACGATAAACGGTCAGAGAGGAGAACACATGCTAAACAGAGTTATTTTAATCGGGCGCCTGACGCGCGATCCTGAACTGAAGTACACCACAAACGGAACAGCAGTGGCAAGATTTTCTCTGGCTGTAGATCGTAAGTTCAACCGGGATGAAACCGATTTTATCGACATCGTTGCCTGGCGGCAATTAGCGGAATTATGTGCCAACTACCTGGGAAAAGGCCGACTGGCAGCGATAGAGGGCCGTTTGCAGGTGAGTACTTACGAGGGTAAAGATGGGCAGAAGCGCAAAGCCACCGAGGTTGTGGCTGATGACGTCCGTTTTCTGGATAAAGCGCCGGCTGGGTCAGCGCCCAGCACTTCCTTTGCCAAGCGTGAGCCCGATCCCTGGGAAGAATTGGGACGTGAAGTAAAATTGGAAGATATCGATATTGTACGCCGGGATGACGAGGATGATATACCTTTCTAAACAAAGGAGGACAATGGCTTGATGAAGCGGGATAAACGTAAGAAGAGACGTCCATGTACGTTCTGCGCCGACAAGGTTGAAGGGATAGACTATAAAGAACTAGCCAAACTGCGCCGGTATATCACTGAGCGGGGCAAAATTCTTCCCCGCCGCATAACGGGCAACTGTGCTTTGCACCAGCGCCAGTTGACGGTGGCTATCAAACGGGCACGGATCATGGCTTTGCTGCCCTATACTTCAGAATAGAAACGCCGAGAATTGAATATGCCCTAGGAGCCCGCTGTGCAGCGGGCTTTCTTTTGCCCTAACGCCAGCATGAGGACGTGATCAACCAAAGATATAGACAATATGGTAAATGCGGCGGTTGTTAGAGCAGATTTAACCCAGCAGCCACCTTCAGGCAGGAATAAAGCCCGGCGGTGCCGAAAAAGGTTTTCGGAGGTGTCCAATTTGACAAAAGAAGTGGGCCGAACTGACGATGTCAGGGTGTTGGAATGGCTCAAGGCGGATTTGGCTGAGAATGTGGGAGTTTTATTCAAATCACTCTTGAATTCTGGAAATGATGCAAACATAGATGCCTTGGCTGCCTTGATAATCAATGCCTACATCCTGGCGCGCAGGGTCGGCATCAATTACCAGGTGCTCGATATGCGGATCAAACACCAGCTTAACACCAGTATCAGCGACCTTGACGAGGTACACCATATTCATGGAGACTTAACCCAACTGCAAAACTATATAGAAAGCAGGGGTAAGGACCAAAAGAAGAGGTGATAGGTTGACTGGCTTTATAAAGATTATGCTTATCTCTCTGGGTGCTTGCCTGGTGATGAGCGTTTTGCCCCCGCTGGCGGCAGTCAGCGGCTTGGTTTGGGGAATTATACTGTTGCTGGGGATCTATTGGACCGGGCACAGACAGATGCTCATTATATTTTCCCTCAATGTGCTGTTACTGCTCGGGATAGGCGGGGACAGAGTATTATTCTTTTTACTTGTTTTTGGTTTGCCATCCTTAATTATGGCCCTTCAATTGGGCAGCCAAAAGGGATATTATGAAGTGCAGATGCGAGGGATCCTGTCAGGACTGCTACTGGTCAGTATGTTTATGGGGATCGCCTACTGGGTGAACCAAGGTGATTACATATTCGTTACCCCCGAGGAGATCGAGGCTCAGGTGGATGCCAACCTGGTTATGCTGGACGATAGCGGACTACTCCGATTCTACGAACAGCAGGGGATGAGTCGAGAAGAATTGAAGGGCCAGTTCACTGCCATTTATACATGGTCGTTTCGACATTTACCAGCTTGGTATTACATTCAGACCATGTTAGCGGTGTTTGTTATCCTGCGGGTGGGTACCTACATTGGCCGTAATCGGGGGTTGCCAATTCCGCCTTCAAAGCCCTTCGCAGAAGAAGTCATGCCTTGGCTAGTGGCTTGGGTGGTCATAGTCGGATTGATCTTGATGCTCTGGGGTTGGGGAGGAGTTGACGCCAAGTATTATGTCGGCTCCAATCTGGTAGTGGCGTCTTTTCCTGTGGCCATCTATTTTGGGAGTGCCACCATGGTTTACCTATGGAGGCGCTTGTCAGGCCGGGCTCGCCGCTGGTGGTCGGCAATCTTTGTTCTGAACATCTTATTTTTTACCGTGCCGGCGATAATTTTCCTTGGTTTTTTGGGTGTTTTTGATTCATTATTGGATTACCGGGGATTGGAGTCAAAAAAGGAGGGATAGGTGTGAAGGTTATTCTGATCCAGGATGTCAAAAAGCTGGGGACCAAAGGGCAGGTACTGGAGGTATCAGATGGGTACGGCCGTAATTATTTAATACCACAGGGATTAGCTGAAGAGGCCACTAAGACTCGTCTTAAGGAGATCGAGGAAAAGAGCGTCAAGGCCGAGAAAAAGAAGAACACCGAGAAAGAACAGGCCGAAGGTCTGAAAACTAAATTACATGGGCAACGGATCAAGATAAACGCCAAGACCGGGTCTGGAGATAGATTGTTCGGCGCTGTCACGGCCAAGGAGATCGCCGAAGTACTAGAGGAGAACTTCGGTGTAACCATTGATAAGAAAAAAATCGAGATTGGGGAACCCATAAAGCATCTGGGCAATTACTCCATAAAGATAAAGATATATCCATCTATACATGCAGAGATAAAGCTGGTAGTGGCACCTGAGTAATCAGGGGAGGAAACCTCATTGTTATATTGGATGAAGCACAAGAAGCAGAAGGATCTGCATCGAGATTATCAAATAAGCATAGAGGAGCGGATTGACACCCTCTTCAAACAGCTTGAATCTCTATATGGGACGCGCGGATTTATCTTGAGGGCCAGCAAACTCGATGCTATTGACCTGATCCAAGGAAAGGATATCCGGGATCGGGTTCTCGCCTTGCAAAAACTCCTAGAGGAGAATCCCACTCTGACCGATTTGGAACCGGAAATCGATTTGGTGACGATCTTGGATCGTTTGGAGGACCTGGCGGCTGACCGCTATGCTCGTAGAGCACTTGAAGATCGGCTGCAGCAGAGGGTTCAGGAGAAGATGGAGGCGAAGTACAACGATTATCTGCAGGACATCAAGCTGGCGGTAGTCAAGGAGCAGAGCAGCAACCATGAGAATGCCCAGACTCTGAAGAAACTGGGACAGTTGGAAAAAATGGAGCGGAGCGGATTGCAGACTTCCGCTTTTGAGCGACTGCGGCCGAGACGGGTGGAAGAAGTGATAGGACAGGACAAAGCCCTGCGGGCTTTGATTGCCAAGCTCAGCACTCCTTTCCCCCAGCACATTATTCTGTATGGCCCGCCTGGGGTCGGTAAAACCACCTGTGCCCGGCTGGCTTTAGACATTGCTAAAACCAGTGCGGGAAGCATCTTCCGTGAAGATGCGCCATTTATCGAGGTGGATGGGACTACATTGCGGTGGGATCCGCATGAATCAACCAATCCCTTGCTGGGTTCTGTGCATGACCCGATCTATCAGGGAGCACGGCGTGAACTGGCTGAGGAGGGAATTCCTGAACCTAAACTGGGACTGGTGTCCAGTGCCCATGGGGGCATATTATTTATTGATGAAATAGGCGAGATGGACAGTTACCTGCAGAACAAACTACTTAAGGTAATGGAGGATAAAAGGGTTTATTTCGAGTCCTCTTATTTCGATCCCGCCGACGAACGGGTACCTCAGTATATAAAGAAGATTTTTACGGAAGGGGTGCCAGCAGATTTCCTGCTTATTGGCGCTACCACCCGCGACCCGGAAGAAATAAGCCCAGCTTTCCGGTCGCGTTGTATGGAGGTATACTTTGAACCCCTGACTCCCGGTCATATCGAAGAAATTGTGGCTAATTCAGCCTATAGACTGGGAATTAATATAGCCCCGGAGGTTGGCCAAATTATAAGCCAATACTGCCATGACGGGCGCGCTGCCAACAAGATACTTCTGGACGCCTATGGCTTGACAATGAACATAGGGCAACGGCTGCAAGTAGAGCGGGACCACGTTTATGAGGCGATTCAAAACAGCCGGCTTGCTCCTGCTATTAAAAACCATGCCTCTGATGAGCCGGAGGTGGGACGAATCTACGGAATTGGACTGTCAGGTTATGTGGGCTCACTGATAGAGTTAGAGGCCATCGCCTTCCCAGCCGTAGGGGAGGAAGGCCGAATTCGCTTCAATGATACCGCCGGATCGATGACCAAAGACTCGGTGGCCAACGCTGCTGCCGTTTTCCGCAAAGAGAATGGGCACAGCCTGGGTGAATACGATGTGCACATCAACATTATTGGAGGTGGGAAGGTAGACGGACCTTCTGCCGGGGCAGCCATCTTCTTGGCTATTACCAGCGCGGTCTTTAATCGGCCGGTGCTCCAGGACGTGGCGATTAGCGGAGAGTTGTCCATACAGGGGCGGATAAAGCCAGTGGGAGGCATTTATCAAAAAATAATCGGTGCCCAGAAAGCTGGTATCAGGACGGTGCTGATTCCTTATGCCAACCAACCTGATATCCCGGTAGGGGTAAAGGGGATAGACATTATCCCCATCAAACACATCCAAGAAGCTTATCCACTAGTATTTGCAGGCGTGGGAAACTAGGCTCGGCGGCTTAGCGTATGCGTTGACACTATGTTTGCCCATCTGCTACTATTAATTGGTTGGGAATAAGATCCACATTTAGGAATGAAATAACGGTTGATTGATTATAATGAACCGGGGGGTGGGCAAATGCCAGCCGTAATTCTTGTAGGCGCACAATGGGGTGATGAGGGCAAAGGCAAGATAACTGA
>JAKJCH010000021.1:14604-14971 GCA_022706565.1 Bacillota bacterium
ATTATCTAGCCGATGAGGCCGATTGCATTGTGCGGTATCAGGGCGGTAGTAATGCCGGGCATACAGTAGAATTGGACCATGAGAAATTCATGTTGCACCTTATTCCGTCAGGGATATTGCATCCTGAGAAGATATGCGTGATCGGCAATGGAGTGGTGATAGACCTGGGCAAGCTTATTGAAGAGATTGACGGTTTGCACCAGCGGGGTATAAGTACCAATAACCTGAGAATCAGCAGTCGCGCATCAGTGGTCATGCCTTACCATAAAAAGCTGGATGAGATAGAGGACCGAAAGCATCAGATCGGCACTACCAAGCGGGGCATCGGCCCTACATATGCCGACAAGATAAGCCGGGTGGGTTTTCG
>JAKJCH010000220.1 GCA_022706565.1 Bacillota bacterium
CCAGCCACAAGGCGGTCAGACTGACCAAACTGCGGGAAGGCGACCAGGTGAAGGCAGGTCGGTACGACTTCCGCTGCGTCGAGACCCCCGGGCACACCCCCGGACATATGTGCCTCTATGAGCCCGCCCACAAGATGCTGATATCCGGCGACCACATCCTTGATTCAATCACGCCCAATATCGGCCTCTGGGCATTGAATCGCGATGCTCTGGGTGATTACCTGCGGAGCCTGGATAAGGTCGCGGAGCTGGAAGTGGATCTGGTTCTGCCGGGGCACCGTAACTTGTTTTCGGACATGCGGGGCAGGATTGCACAGATAAAAGAGCACCACGCCCGCCGCATTGAGAATGTCCTCAGCATAGTGGGGCGGGAGCCGCTGACCGCAGCCCAGGTGGCCGCCGAGATGGAATGGGATCTGACCTACGAGACCTGGGACGAATTCCCCTTCAACCAGAAGATGCATGCTGCCGCCGAGGCCATGGCCCACCTCTACCATTTGGTCTGCCAAAATCGTTTGAACATGAGCTGCGCCGAGGGAATCTACTATTTCCAGACCAAATAGATTCACCACTTTGACTCCGACACTGCTGCCGCCGCTTGCGCTTCGGATGATATCACCGGAGCGATTTATTTTTGACAATATGTAAAATATAATTGACATTTAGTCAAGATAATAATACTATTATGGTAGATGCTAGTTCAACAAGGGGTGATGGGATTGGGCAAAAACCTGCGTTTGAAATCGGCCCGAGCGGCTCTCGATATGTCGCAGAAGGATCTGGCCGACGCGGTGGGGGTTACGCGGCAGACGATAAATGCTATAGAGAATGGGGATTATAATCCCACTATCCGGTTGTGCATCAAGATTTGTAAGGTGCTTGGCAAGACGCTCAACGACATCTTTTGGGAGGAGGATACTTATGGATAGAAGCGGACTGGACGAGATGCAGCAATCTAAAAGGAACAAGATCGGCAACCAATGCTTCCTGCTGCTGCTCTATTTGTTGTTGATCGATGGTGGCCTGTACGGGTTCGGTTTCCGCTGGGTGGAATACCCAGCCAACATTATGATCTTACTCACCCTTTGCTCGGGCATCTATGTGGTGCGCCTGATAGCCGCCAACGCTTATGTCGGCCCCAACAAAGGAAAAGACAGGACCGCAGTGCGTACCATTATGACCAGCGCGGCAGCAGTGTTGACCGGTTTGGTGGTGGTGTACCTGTTGAAAAGTGTCGACCTGGTCTCCAAGGCTGGTATTGACGAAATAGCCGCCCCCGTATTGTTCATAACCGCTGCGGTGGCGATTACGGTGGCAGTGACGGTGGGCGTGTTGAATCGCATCCAAACCAGGCGCGAGGATTAGTTCGCATTTGCTTAGGTGTTCGGGTCCTATTTGCCATATAATAAAATAGACATCCAGCCCGGCACCGTTGCTAACCGGTGCCGGGACGGAAGGGGCATAGGAACTTGATCGACCTTATCATCCGGCACTGGATAAAGGACTATCAGAACATAAACGACAAAAGCGTGCGCGAATCATATATCGTGCTGTCGGGCATCGTGGGCATCCTGTGCAACCTGCTCCTGTTCGGGGGCAAGCTGGCCGCCGGCCTCATTTCCAACAGTATCGCGGTCATATCCGACGCTTTCAACAACCTGACCGACATGGGCTCCTCGCTGGTATCCATCCTGGGGGCCAAGCTGAGCAGCAGCCCGCCCGACCAGGAACATCCCTTTGGGCACGGCCGGTTCGAATATATCGCCTCGCTGGTGATCGCTTTCATTATCTTCGGAGTCGGTTTCGAACTGCTGCGGGATTCATATGACCAATTGAGAAATCCTGAAAAAGTTATCTTCAGCTATGTGACCCTGGCTATCCTGGGAGCATCAGTACTGATTAAGATGTGGATGTTCTCCTACAACCTGTATATATCCAAGAAGATCAATTCCAGTATCAATAAAGGCACCGCTTACGACAGTCTTAATGACAGCATTGCCACCGGGGTGGTCATCCTGTCCATGATCTTGGGACGTTTCTGGGACTTCCCCATCGACGGTCTGGCTGGGATGTTCGTATCCCTGTTCATAATCTATGCCGGATTCGATATCGCCCGGGACACTGTCAACTTGTTGTTAGGCTCGGCTCCGGACCCGGAGGTGGCGGCCCGTATCAATGAGATAGTCAGAAACGGCCGGCACGTGATCGGGACTCATGAATTGGAAATCCACGATTATGGCCCCAACCGGGTGATAGCTTCCATACACGCCGAGGTGCCGGATGATGCCAATATCGTGGCTGTTCATTCCTCCATCGACACTTTGGAAAACCAGATCAGCCAGGAACTGGGCA
>JAKJCH010000221.1 GCA_022706565.1 Bacillota bacterium
CGAAGAGAGACCGGTGATGGTTCAGATATTCGGCTCTCATCCTGCGGCCATGGGCCAGGCCGCCGCTATCGTTGCCAGCCAGGGAGCCGATATAATCGATATCAACATGGGCTGCCCAACCCCCAAGATTGTCAGGAACGGGGAAGGGGCAGCCTTGATGCTGGATATACCCAAGTGCCGGCAGATCATCCGGGAAGTGGTACGAGCCGTGAAGATCCCGGTAACGATCAAGATGCGCAAAGGTTGGGATGACTCCCGGCCCATCTGCATCGAACTAGCTCAGGTAGCCGAGCAGGAAGGGGTGTCTGCAATCACTCTGCATCCGCGCACCCGCATGCAGTTCTTCAGCGGGCAGGCCGACTGGTCGATGATTAAAGCCGTCAAGCAGCAGGTTCATATACCGATCATCGGGAACGGTGATATACATTGTGCCAGAGACGCCGAGAGGATGATGGCCACTACTGGTTGCGATGCGGTAATGATTGGACGGGCTGTTTTGGGCAATCCTTTTTTGATCAGAGAAACAGTGGAACTGCTAACCACCGGAAAGGAGTTGCCACCGCCTACTCAGGCCGAGAGGATCGAAACTGCCCTGCGACATTTGGAACTGGCAATCGAGTACAAGGGAGAATGGGTGGCAGTGCGGGAGATGCGCAAACAGTTGGCCTGGTATATCAAGGGACGCCCTGGTGCATCGGGGTTGCGCTCTCGATTGAATCAGGCTGCCAGCAAAGAAGAAATATTGGCACTGCTGCAATCAGTGAAAGAGACTTTATAATGGGCGCGATCAAATCCTAGTCAGGTGCTGCAGATACTATACCACTGGATGCCGATGGTAACCAGTCCGATTAATCCCCCTCCTTTTTCTGCGAATCCACGACTCGTCTCCCCTTTCATTACCTGGGCGGTTTTGCTATAATTCTAGCGACACTGTGCTCAATGTTGTGCTCAAGGAGTATTATTATTAAATGGATATTATTCGCATCCAGGACAAGATCATCAGCCAGCAGAAAATCAATGATTCTATCACCAAAATCCTGCAACTCAGGGCGTTAGGCTATTCCCAGCAGGAAGTGGCTGATCGGATGTCGGTCGATCGCACTTTTATCTCCCGCCTGGAAGGGATAGGGGAATTGCGCAAGGGCAAGACTATAGCTTGTATCGGATTTCCAATAAAAAACAAGACCGAGATCCAGGCTATCCTCGAAGAGGAGGGTGTGGAATTCATCATGCTGATGACTGAAGAGGAGAGGCAGACATATGTTGAACAGCGCTCCGGGAAAGAGATGTTAAATGAATTAATGGACCTAATAGGTAAAATGCATAGCTTTGACACAATAATAGCCATAGGATCAGATAAACGGATCAAGTTGATACAGGGACTGCTGGATAGTGAAGTGATTTGTGTCGAAATCGGCACCTCGCCTATAACCGAGGACAAATGGGTCGATCCTGGCGAAATCCGCAAGATATTGGCTGCTGTAAAGTCTGCCCGCTAACTAGGCTTCGATATTGAGGAGGTAGGCCGTGAAACGTATCGTCAGCGTGAGCTTGGGTTCATCAAAACGTGATCATGCATTTGAAACGGAATTTATGGGTGAGGAGTTTCGGATTGAACGCATCGGCACCGACGGTGATTGGGACAAAGCAATCAGCTTAATTACCGAACTGGATGGCAAGGTCGATGCATTCGGGATGGGCGGAATAGACTTATATGTTCAGTTGGCAGGCCAACGCTATGTAATCAGGGATGCCAAGAAGTTTATCGCCGCGGCCAGGAAGACGCCGATGGTGGACGGAAGCGGCCTAAAAAACACCCTGGAGCGAAAATGTATAATGGATATCCAAAAGGACGGAGTTTATGACCTGCGGGGTAAAAAGGTACTGATGGTCAGCGGGGTTGATCGTTTCGGCATGGCCGAGGCTTTTGAAGAGGTTGGAGCGAAACTGACTGTCGGTGATCTGATCTATACCATCGGAGTGCCTATTCCCTTACATTCACTGAAGAGTTTGCGTCTGGTGGGGCGGTTGTTGGCTCCTATTGTCGTCCGTTTACCATTTGACATGCTGTATCCAACTGGGAAGAAGCAAGAAGTCATAATCCCCAAATTCTCGAAATATTATTATAATGCAGATGTCCTGGCCGGGGATTTCAATTATATCAAGCGCTATCTCCCGGAAAGGCTGGATGGGAAGATAGTTATTACCAACACCACCACCAGGGACGACTTGGTTCTGTTAAAACAAAGAGGAATCAGCAAGGTTATTACGACTACCCCGGATATGGGGGGACGTTCCTTTGGCACCAACGTAATCGA
>JAKJCH010000222.1:0-1969 GCA_022706565.1 Bacillota bacterium
GGAAAATTTCACGTGTTTAGTCTCCTAATCCCTCCAATCTTTGAATTACCCCCGCTATCTGTTATAATTCCTTTTGAACAGCCATTATACAATGTCTGGAAAGGTCGTTTTGCTAATGAAGGGAATTATTCTGGCCGGGGGCAGCGGCACCCGTCTCTACCCTCTGACTCAGGTCATCTCCAAGCAATTGCTTCCTATATATGATAAGCCTATGATCTATTACCCCTTATCGGTCCTGATGCTGGCTGACATTAGAGACATCCTTATTATTTCAACTCCCCAGGACATTGGCCGCTTCGAGTCCTTACTGGGGAATGGCCGGCAGCTGGGGTTGTCTTTGTCTTATGCGGTGCAGCCCAACCCGGATGGGCTGGCCCAGGCCTTTATTATCGGTGCCGATTTCATCGGTGATGACCGGGTGGCCATGATTTTGGGTGACAACATCTTCTATGGGCAAGGTTTTACTCCCATGCTGCGTCGAGTGGCAGCCAGGGAGGAAGGGGCCACCGTTTTTGCCTACCGGGTCAAAGACCCGAGTCGTTTCGGTGTGGTGGAATTCAATGAAGAGCACCAGGCGGTTTCTTTGGAAGAAAAGCCCTCACAGCCCCGTTCTAGTTTTGCGGTGACTGGGCTGTATTTTTATGATCGCCAGGTGGTGGAGTTGGCCCGCCGCCTTACTCCCTCGGCACGAGGGGAATTGGAAATTACTGATCTGAACCGATTGTACCTGAAGCAGGGGCGACTTAATGTGGAGTTGCTGGGGAGAGGCTTCGCTTGGTTGGATACCGGTACCTTCGAGGCCCTTCAGCAGGCTGCATTGTTTGTAGAGACTCTGCAGAACCGGGCTGGATTCAAGGTAGCCTGCCTGGAAGAGATCGCCTATTACAACCAATGGATCAACCGTGAACAATTAACCGCTTTGGCCCATAATCTGCGCAGCAGCGAATACGGACAGTACCTGTTGGACATCGCCGCCAGTGATTTTGACAGGAGGATGTAGAGGAATAGACTCCCCGCTTCGCTTAGGATGACCATGGAAGTGTTGCTCAGTATGACAGTTCAAGGAGGTACCGGGGCAAATGAAGCCGGAGAACAGTTCCATAACGAATATTTTGGTTACCGGTGGGGCTGGCTTTATCGGTTCCAATTTCGTGCCTTACTTCCTTGAACAACACCTCAACTATCGGGTAATCAACCTGGATTTGCTGACCTATGCCGGCAACCTGGAAAATCTCCAGGAGATATCAAGCCATCCCCGCCATTCATTCATCCAGGGGGACATCCGCGACCGCGAGTTGGTAGACCGGATATTCGCCGAGTATGATATCCGCGGGGTGATCCATTTTGCGGCTGAGTCGCATGTGGACAATTCCATCGCCGGCCCTGATGTTTTTATCCAGACCAACATCAACGGTACCTTCAATCTACTGGACAGCGCCCGCCGTTTTTGGATGGAGAGGCCTTTCTGCCCCAAGGCCGGGTATGAAAATTGCCGCTTTCACCAGATATCCACCGATGAGGTTTATGGCAGTTTAGGTGAGACCGGGCTGTTCACTGAATTAACCCCTTACGCCCCCAACAGCCCCTACAGCGCCAGCAAGGCCAGCGCTGATTTCTTGGCCCGCAGTTATCACCATACCTATGGGATGAACGTGGTGACCAGCAATTGTTCCAACAACTATGGCCCTAAGCAGCATAAAGAGAAACTAATCCCCACGATTATCAGAAGCGCCCTGACCTTCAAGCCGATCCCGATTTACGGCGATGGCCGCAATGTGCGTGATTGGCTGTACGTGCTGGATCACTGCCGTGGCATTGATCTGGTCTTCCATCAAGGACGCAGCGGGGAGAGTTATAATATTGGCGGACGCAATGAGCGGGAAAATATATACATAGCCAACTTGATATGCGAGCTTTTGGACCGGCTGGCACCGGCGCGTGAGAGGGGATCAGATTTGCCGTCTTACAA
>JAKJCH010000222.1:1985-2290 GCA_022706565.1 Bacillota bacterium
CCGCCGCTATGCCATCGACGCTGTCAAGATCGAGACCGAGCTGGGTTGGCGGGCAGAAGAGGATTTTGAAAGCGGTTTGTTGAAAACGATACAATGGTACTTGAGGGAGACCGAAAAATGGAACCGGTGATTTACGATTTTAATGTGAGGGGAGACGAACGGGGTTCGCTGATAGCCATTGAGGAGCAACGCGATATCCCGTTTCCCATTCGCCGTATATATTACATATTTGGCACCCAACCGGGCGTTATTCGCGGACTGCATGCCCATCGCCAGCTGCAGCAGGTAATGGTTTGTCTCCACGG
>JAKJCH010000223.1 GCA_022706565.1 Bacillota bacterium
CAAAGCGCTAGGCGAAAAAAAATACACGGTAGGCTATTTTCTGGGCTGTGCTACCGACCTGCTGAACCCGGAGGTTGCCAAGGCCACCGTGGACGTCTTGACCCGCAACGGCTGCGAGGTGATTATCCCGCCCGACATGAAGTGCTGCGGTCTGCCCCACATTGCCAACGGCAAAATGAAAACCGCCCGGCAGTTGGCTATCGAAAACCTGAAAGCCTTTCAAAAATATGATCTGGACTATATCGTCACCGATTGCGCTTCCTGCTCTTCGGCCATTGGGGCCAAGAATATGGAACTGCTCTTGGGTGAAACCGAGTACCGGGCTGAGGCCAAGACTTTTGCAGCCAAAGTCATGGACCTGACCTATTTCCTGATTCACATCCTGGATGTCTGCCCCCCTGCCAATGACCAGGCTCCCCGGGTAAGGATAACCTATCACGACCCTTGTCATCTGGCCAACGCCCAGGGGATAAAAGACGAGCCCCGGGAGTTGTTGCGGCGCATTCCCGGCGTGGAACTGGTGGAGATGAAAGACGCCAACCGCTGTTGCGGAGGATCGGGGACCTTCAGCCTTACCCACTATGACCTGTCCATGCAGATCCTGGACAAGAAGATGGATAATATCGAAGCCACCGAAGCCGACCTGATTGCTACCTGCTGCCCCAGTTGCATGATGCAGCTGCGCCATGGGGTCAGCCGGCGCGGACTGCAGTCCAACCTGGTGCACCCGGTGCAGATATTGAGCCAGGCTTATAAGAAGGCGGAGAAGTCTAACGTAAAAACAGCTGTATAAAGTGCGAACATGTGTTTTCAATCGAGCTGGGCTTGTGCTATAATCTAACAAAAATAGTGGGAGGATTTGACATGCCTGGTTTGTCTCCACTCAGTCAGCGGCAGCGGCTCATCCTGGAATTCATCCAGGAACGGATAAAGACCAAGGGCTATCCCCCCTCGGTCCGGGAAATCGGGGAAGCGGTCGGTTTAAAATCGAGCTCCACTGTCCACGCCCACCTGGTTCAACTGGAAGAGAAGGGTTATATCAAGAAAGACCCTACCAAGCCCCGGTCGATCATCCCGGTTGGGCATGAAGCGGCGCCGGACCTGGCTGCCATATCCCTGCCGGTGGTAGGACAGGTAGCGGCCGGAACCCCTATCCTGGCTACCGAGAATATCGAGGACTATTATCCCCTGCCGGTCGAGTTTGTTGGTCAGGGCAATCATTATATCCTCAGAGTCAAGGGCGACAGTATGATCGACGCCGGTATTTTAGACGGGGATTACCTGATCGTGCGGGAGCAAGCCACGGCTTCCAACGGTGAGATAGTAGTGGCCATGCTGGAAGATGAGGCCACCGTCAAGCGTTATTACAAGCGGGACCGATATATCGAGTTGCGGCCGGAAAACAGCGCCCTGCAGCCTATCATAGCGCCCGAGGTGGCCATCCTGGGCAAGGTAACGGGCCTGTTGCGGCACATGTAACATTATCCATTAGTCAATTAAGAAGCCACCCGAACCGTCGCGTACGGGGTCGGGTGGCTTTTTGCTGTGGTGGCGACCTTAGCATGGAGACAGTCTAAATGGATGCATAATCTGATTATCCATCCGTACCCAATATGTAAAATTGGACACATCCCTAATCTTTACAAACACAGGGTAAACCGTCCATTAAGTGAGTATGAAAACCATGTTTGATGCGGATGCCCATATTTACCAAAAGGTAGTAAGACAATTGTCTCGAATAACCTGATTAAGGGAGGCGCGTATGGAAATGTTGGAAGGTGCGAATAAAACTGCCAAGCTATTCTGGAAATCGAAAAATGGAAGTCTTCTTGATCCTGACTAAAGAGAGGAGAATCAAATGTTAGCATTACGTTGCAAGCGATTGCTTTGGGGAGGCATTTTAGCCTTGCTTATGGCGGCCATAATACCGCTGGCGGCCCAGGCTGCAGATTATGGCTCTAAAGACCTTATCCTGGGCAGCCGAGGTGTAGCTGTCAGTCAGTTGCAGACGGACCTCCGCGGGTTAGGCTTTTATACCAGCAGTATTGATGGTTGGTTTGGGCCGAAAACCAATGATGCGGTGCGGGATTTCCAAAAGTCCCGGGGACTAAAAGTGGATGGCGTCGTGGGTCCGATAACCAAGGCCGCCCTGAATTCCGCG
>JAKJCH010000224.1 GCA_022706565.1 Bacillota bacterium
AGGTTTGACTTACCTTTAATTAATGCAAGGGGCCCGGATCCGAATCTTCTTTACCGTGTGCCACTTTATCGAATCCCTGCGCCGCCTCAGCGATACTATCAACTGGTTGGGCTGTTTTTTCGCCCTTGTCGGTTTCCTTTACGGTGTCTTCTATGCTGTTCATCACTTCCTGGAAGTCTTTCTTGTATCCGGCGGTAACCTTCTTAAACTCATTCATTCCTTTTCCTATCGCCCTTGCCACCTCCGGCAATTTCCCGGGTCCCACCACAATAAGGGCAACCACTAGGATTAACCCAACTTCCCACGGTCCCAGATTAAACATACGAACCTCCTCTGTATACCAAACGACATATCCATGTACTATCAGCTAGATTGTACCTTTATTGAATCCAGAATGGCAATGTATTTGGCTTACTTTTCTGCCATTTCGCACATCAAGGGCGGAATTTCATAATCCGGCAGGAATTTTACAATATTTGGGGAATATTGTATTATCTGACCCACGGGAGTTATCAATTATGTTATCGATTGTAAATACCATGGTGCTCACTGGTGTTGACGCCAAGCCGGTCCAGGTAGAAGTGGATATTCAGAATGGCCTGCCCGCTTTTGAGATAGTGGGTTTGGCATCCGCAGCCATCAAAGAAGCCCGGGAGAGAACCAGGTCGGCCATCAAGAATTCGGGATTAGATTTTCCCAATCGTAAAATCATCGTCAATTTGGCCCCGGCTGATGTTAAAAAAGAAGGCAGTCATTTCGACCTGGCCATGGCAGTAGGGATTCTGATTGCTACGGGTCAGTTACATTCTCAACTGCCCGACACCTTTTTCCTGGCTGGGGAGCTGTCTCTCAACGGAGCGGTGAAGGCTGTTCCTGGCATCCTGCCCATGGCCCTCGAACTACAGGCTTCATGCCCCCAATCCTGCTTGGTAGTGCCGGCGGGAAACAGCCTGGAAGCAGCCATGGTGCGTGAGGTGTCCTCATTTCAAGTATCGCACCTCCAAGACCTGTGTGCGTTCGTCAATGAACAGCAACCGCTTACACCGGTTACGATGAGTGCCTATGACGGTCATACCGGTTTGGTGAACCAGCCTGATTTCAGCGAGGTAAAGGGACAGGAAAATGCCAAGCGGGCTTTGCAGATCGCAGCCGCCGGTCTCCATAATGTATTACTGATCGGCCCTCCAGGCGGCGGTAAGACCATGCTGGCCCGTCGTATGCCCGGTATCATGCCGGCCATGACCCGCCAGGAAATACTCGAGACTACCCGTATCTATTCTGTGGCCAACCTCTTGGACAGCAGCGAACCCCTGATATCCACCCGGCCCTTCCGAACCCCGCACAAAAACGCGTCCGCCGCCAGCGTCATCGGCGGTGGGCGCATTCCGCGCCCCGGTGAAATAAGTTTGGCCCAGAACGGGGTTTTGTTTCTGGACGAAATGCCTGAATTCAGCCATGATCTATTGGAATCTCTGCGACAGCCGCTGGAGGACAAAACGGTTACCATCGCCCGGGCACAATCGACCGTAACCTATCCGGCTGATTTCGCTCTTATCGCCAGCATGAATCCATGCCCGTGCGGTCATTATGGGTCGGATCTGGAGTGCCGCTGCACTCCGCTGCAAATCCACAAGTACTTGAGCCGTATTTCCGGACCCTTGCTGGATCGAATGGATTTGCATGTAGAAGTGCCGCGAATAAAGTACGAGGATTTGACCGACAACCGCAGTACCGATAGTTCCATGTCGATGAGGAAGAGAGTCGGTCGGGCCCGTGAGCTCCAGGAACACCGCTTCTCCGGGCGTCCGTTCTCGTTTAATTCCCGCATGGATGCAAAAGCGGTGGAATCCTGCTGCCAGCTGGACCATAACTCGCAGCGGATCCTAAAACAAGCTTTTGACAAATTTGGCATGAGTGCCCGGTCCTACGATCGGGTAGTAAAGGTTGCGCGCACCATCGCTGATCTTGAAGAAAGCGAAAAGATCCGGGCTGAGCATGTAGCCGAAGCCATCCAATACCGCAGCCTGGACCGGAAATACTGGCGTCCCTGATTACCCTTTACGTCTATTGTTTATCTTCAAAAATGGATTCGAACTCCTTGTTCTTGACCAACCGGATGCAGGCTTCCACCACATCCCGGTCATAAAGCACACCGGCAT
>JAKJCH010000225.1 GCA_022706565.1 Bacillota bacterium
CTGACCCTGTCCCGCAGCCCCGAAGAGGAGGAGGCTGGTCTAGACCAAAATCCGGTACCGGGAGATTTCTTGATCCTGTTGCATTATAAAAAGGATATGGCTGAATATGCCCGGGCGTTGGAATTTATGGGCATACCCTATCAGATAACCGGGGCCAGCGATTTATCGGCATCCTTTTACAATCAAGAACTATTACGCCTGCTGCGGGCGGTGGCGGATCCCAATGACCCAGTAGCCCTGGTGGCCTGTCTGAGAGGACTGTTCTTTGGCCTCAGTGACCAATACCTGTATGAGTATAAGGTGGCTGGGGGGTACTTTTCCTTTCTAGCACCGGTTCCCGAGAACCTGGCTGAGCCGGTCCGGAATGCTTTTGAAGGGGCTTACGGTGATCTTAAAGACTACTATCGTTTTAGTCAGGATCTGCCCCCAGTGGTTGCCCTGGAACAGATTATCGACACATCGGGACTTTTACCTCTGGCTGCGGCTCAGGAATTAGGCAGGAGCCAGGCGGCAGCAGTAATACAGCTGTTGGAGGCGGTGCGCCAGCAGGAGAACCAGGGAATCTACAGCTTCAAGGTTATGGTGGATTTCGTGGCTACCCTTCTGGAAGCAGGAGCAGAGGATGAGCTCAGCCTGGAGGGATTCGACAATCGCAGGGTGCGCTTGATGAACCTGCATAAAGCCAAGGGACTGGAGGCGCCGGTGGTGATCCTGGCCAATCCCTGGCATAATGGGGCCCATCCTCCGGACTTTCATGTTTCCCGGCAGGGGAGGGATCAGCAGGCCCACCTGGTGATATCCAGGAAGGTAAATGAATTCAACTCCGAAATCCTGGCCCAGCCCGCCGGTTGGGATGCCTATTGCGCGGAAGAAACCTGTTACCTGGACGCCGAAAGGATCAGGTTGTTATATGTGGCGGCGACCAGGGCCCGCAACCTGCTGGTAGTGGTCACCAATAACGACACACCGAAAAAAAGCCCGTGGTACCCGCTAGAAAAATACTTGATGGAGGCAGCCCGGCTGGACATACCCATGGATATTGACGAAGCGCCGCTTCCGGCAAAATCAACGGTTACCCCTGAAATGGTAGCTGCTGTGCGCGAGCAGATCAAAGCGGAATGGAAGCATGCGGGTGTGCCCAACTATACATCCGCCAACGTATCTACTTTAACCAAAGCCGGCATGGAAGCGCCCAAAGGTTCGGTTGACGGCCGGGGAGCGAGCTGGGGCAGTGTCATTCATAAGGCGCTCGAGCAGTTGTCCAAGGGGATAGGGGATGTTAATGATGCGATATGGCTGGGAAGGCTGTTGACGGATCAAGATCGCCCGATAGAAGAAGTTACTGAGCTTAAGGAGACACTGATCAAAATCACCAGCGCCCAAATTTGGCAAAGGCTGCAAAATGCTGGTGAAGTGATGACCGAGGTTCCCTTCGGCATCTTCGAGGATCAGACTTATCTGACCGGAACCATTGACCTGATTTTCCGCGAGGACAGGGAGTGGGTATTGATAGATTACAAGACCGACGCCATCAGGGATGACGACCACCTCCGCCAGTTGAAGGAATACTATTGGCCGCAGGTTGAGGTTTATAAAAATAGCTGGGAGAGGATCACCGGCGAACCAGTTAAGGAAATTGGCCTGTTCTTCACGAATCGGCTGACGTATGAGAGTTTATGAAAACATTACTGTGAAGGAATCAGAATTTGATTGGGACCTATTGAATATTGATAGGTCCCCTTTCTTTTTGCAAAAGACAATAGAATATGTCCAAAACAGGAGGTTTATGGAAAAACTGTGACGAATAGTCCCTGAAAGGGGAGAAACGGAAATGAAAAACATTCATGAGATGGTTACAGATACTTTCAAGGATTGTGAAATCGGCAAGGTATATTCGAAAGTGGAAGTTGTAGACCAAGTTGTGCAAAAATACGGATGTAATCCGGCAAGTGTAATTCCCAGCGACTATTGTTACAACCGTATTAATGACGGAATTAACTTTGAGACTTGTATCCATATATTCGAGTACATAGGACGGGATTCGTATAAGTATTTGGGTGAGAACTATCAGTTTACCGGCGGTATTTTTCACAAACCCAAGGGCGGCATTGAAGTTCTGGTCGGCGAATGGGTCAATGGTGA
>JAKJCH010000226.1 GCA_022706565.1 Bacillota bacterium
CCGGGCATCGACTTCGATCCGGCAGATCCAGATACTACTGGCAAGGTGATGGAATTCCGGGTTATTGCTGCGGCTGGCACTGACCCCAGCACTCCTGCCAGCGATTTGACCATGCCGACAGTCACTCCCCTGGGATCGGAAGACAATATCCGCCAGGTATCGCTCAACGAGGAAGAATCGGAATCACCCGCCACACCGGGTATAGCCCCCAAAGCAGCCAAGCTGGGCATACTCGATGGTATGGGGATGCCGGTGGCACTGGCCTGGATGGATCCCGTAACTGAGGTAGTCAGCCCGGGTGATACTGAAATCTGGGAGATCTACAACGCGACCATGGACGCCCATCCTATCCACCTGCACCTGGTAACCTTCGAGGTCATAGAGAGGCAGGCCTGGGACATGGAGACCGGCGACCTGGGTGAAATTACTCCGGCTCAATCCTGGGAAGCCGGGTTTAAGGACACAGTTCTGGCTTACCCGGATCAGGTTACTCGCATCAAGGCCAAATTTGATATGGCCGGCCGCTACGTCTGGCACTGTCATATCCTGGAACATGAGGACAATGAAATGATGAGACCATACCTGGTGGCGCCCCCCGGTTCAGATACCCGTGCACCGGTAATCACCGTACTGGGTAACAATCCGGAAACCGTTGCCCTGAATTCCACCTATATTGATGCTGGCGCTGCCGCAGTGGATAATTTCGACGGCAATGTCAGCCATAACATCGTTGTAGATAACCAAGTCGACACTGCGGTAGCGGGTATGTATATGGTTCACTACTCCGTCACTGATAGTTCAGGGAACACGGCGATGGCGATGAGAACCGTAATGGTAACGGACGAAGGACCCATGGCACGTATGCTCGCCGCCGAGGACGGTGAACCCGTCATCTCACTGAACAAACAAGTTTTGAGCCTGACAGCCCTGGGCAAGAATGGCAAACTCAAGGTCGACATCGATGCACCTGACGACTCCGAGCTGGAACTGGTCTGGTCTTCGTCTGATCCGGATGTGGCTACTGTGGAGGATGGGATTGTTGCCCCATTGTCAGCCGGGGTCGCAATTATCACGGTATCCACTGAGGACGGCAGCTATTCAGCCAGTTGTGAAGTAACTGTGTTGCCCCCTTCGACCAAGGGCAAGCGTAAATAAACCTGGTCCTTACCCGATACTTCTTTCCCTCCCCCCTATTTATATAGCGAAACCCCCTCAGCCATGAGGGGGTTTTGCATTGTCACATCAGGCATGAAGGGCTGTATAAGGAAAGACCTTTATAAACGACAGGTTGGGACCCGGAAGCACAATGTTAGATCCGGTAATGATAACGGGTGGGTCTCTAGTTGGCTCCTCCCGCGGCCGAACCAGCAAATACTACCGCCACCACCGAAGCCTGCACTCCGGCTACCGTTTCCGCTACCGCCTTGGCAATCTGATCATTCTGCATGATCTCTTTGATTCTCTTTTTGGCTTCCTTTCTCTCCGGCTTGGTAAATATTTCACCGGTCAAACCACAGGCGTTAACCAGCCCCATCAGTACTACCGTCCGGGTATCGGCCTCGTCTCCGCGCAGTACCAACCGCCGCAATTGTTCCCTGATCGCCTTTTCCTCGCTAAAATCTCTGGTGGGGTAGTGAGGAGAATCGAACAACCAGAGAATCCTGTGTTCATCGATCTTCAATATTCCCTTTTTCACCAGGCGTTCCAGCATCGCCTGCTTTATTTTCATCTTCTTCCCGGTCAACTTATGGACCCAGTAATCTGCTTTCCGCAATTTGGCCGAACTTTTGATCTGGGTGATGGCCTCATCCAAAACCTCATCCCCGGTCGAGGACGTGTCTATCAGCACCAACTTCTTGTCGCGAATCTCAGCCCTTTGGCGCAGGGCCAGCTCCGTTAAGACCGCCCCGGCCAGTCCATACTCGATGGATATTGAGGCACTGGACAGAATGGTGCCCTTTTGGTCATGGAGCGCCAACAGCAGTAACTGCTCGGGTAAAGTCAACATATGCCCACCTCGAAATATTTAATGCTATCAACATTGTACCACGGGCTTGTTTTGTTTTTTGCGGTTCTGCCACATGGCCCAGAGCGGTCCAGCAATGCAGATAGTG
>JAKJCH010000227.1 GCA_022706565.1 Bacillota bacterium
TACGCCCGGGCCGCCAGGCTGATGGATTTGATCGAAGAACGGGGTATTGTGTCCGAGGCAGATGCTAACAAAAAACGGGAGATTTTGATAGACGAGCAGCAATTGGAAAAACTATACGCGAATAATAAACTATGTTAGTATGGGCATAAGCATTTATAAAGCTTACATTAATGGAATGGAGGCTGATTATGAAGCTTACCGCCAGGGAGAGGGAAATTGTCGAAGCGCTGCAGAAACACCCGCTAATCTCTCAGGAAGAATTGGCTCAGCATTTTGGAATCAGCCGTTCGTCCGTAGCAGTCCACATCTCCAACCTAATGAAAAAAGGGGTAATCCTGGGTAAGGGTTACGTTTTTAACAAGAAAGTATCCATCGTGGTTTTGGGCCAGGTATATTTAGAGATAAAGGTTCGGGGAGAGCATGATACCTGCCGGATAGACATTCGCAATGCTGGTTTCGCCAGAGATGTCTGTTTGGCCCTGTCCGAATATGGAACCAGTTCCAAACTGATCACCGTTGTTGGCAACGATGAGGCAGGCACGCACTTATTGGACGAGCTCCAGAGAACCGAAGTGGATGTGGCCAATATTTACCGGCACCCTTCCAAACGGACCTGTAAAAAGATAGTGACATCTGCTGGCGTCATGTTCGAAGAAGGCTATAATCAGGACGATTACCAACAGGCAATAAGCGCCCGGGAATGGGTGGCTGCCAATTGCGATTGGCTTATCGTAGAGACCCAGCTGCTGGATTTAGTGAGCAGCCGGATGATCAGCCGTCCCGACAACAATACCACGATATGTGCGGCTTGGTTTGTGGGGGACCGCCGGCCTGCTGCCTTGAACAAGACCAACCTCCTGGTTATGGGTGTCGATTCCTTCAACGATTATTATCGTTATGTAAATATAGGCCAGGATCTGCTGGAGACCGGCACTCTGAATGTCGTCATAACCGATGGCAAGGACAACATGGTGTTGGTCAGCCAATCAGGCACTGCCGATTATCCTTTGCCACCCAACCAATCATTTGACAGCCGTCTGGACCTGCACCTGTTTCTGGCGGGTTTGGTCTATGGCTTGTCATCCGGTTATCCGATGCGGCAAGCATTGAGAATCGCCAGTGGTACTTCCCAAACTGCTGGCGAAAGAAACCATGACCATTAATCAAAAGCGGGGGTGATTGCGATAGCCAGCTTTGGTGATAAACTGCGCATGGAAAGAGAAAAACAAGGGTACACCCTGGCCCAGGTTTCCCATGAAACCAAGATTCGCCAGCATTACCTCTCCGCGTTGGAAGAAGAGGATTTTGAAAGTCTGCCGGCACGGGTCTATTCGATCGGGTTTGTAGCCAGCTATGCCCGGTTTTTAAAGCTGGATCCGGACCGATTGGTCAGTGAATTCAAGGATTTGGCCTACCGCGACCAACCATTGGAACCGCCTCCGGTCGAACCTGTTCCCGGGAAGGTCCTGGGATTTCCGATCCGCAATGTGTTGGCAGCTACTGTATTTTTGGCTCTGGCTATATGGCTGGGCAGTTATGTATCGGGGTACATAGCCAATCGGGCCATCACCCCCCCTCCCCAAGTCGAACAGCCCAGTACCCCCTCCCCGGAGGCTCCGACTATTGCTGATAATCTGACCTTGGCCATCACCGCTGAACAGCCCAGCTGGGTTTCGGTAAGCGGGGACGGAGTAGTACAGTATACGGGCACCATGCAAGTCGGGGAGAGCAAGTCTTTTAGTGCCAACGACAAGATTGACCTGAGGACCGGCAATGCCGGCGGGATCCAGTTGCAACTCAACGGCAATCCGGTTCCGCCCCTCGGTGCTCCGGGGCAGGTGGTCGAGAAAACCTTCACCCGTTCCGGTGCTGGGATTGATAGTCCAGCAGTTGCCGCCACGAGTCCGGCCGTCGCTTCCAACACGAATCTCACCCTGGAAGTGAATGCTCTGCAACGAAGCTGGGTACAGGTAGAGGCTGATGGTGAGCTGGTGTATTCTCAAAACATGGTTGAAGGCGAAACGAAGTCATTCACGGCGGTCGAGCGCATGGAAATAAAGACCGGCAACGCCGGGGGAATAGCCCTTACCTTGAATGGGCAGC
>JAKJCH010000228.1 GCA_022706565.1 Bacillota bacterium
TTTGGTTCAGAATACCTCTCAGTAATCAGGATGTGATCAATGTAAGGAAATGGGGGAGGGTTAAAGAATAGGCACTGAGCCATATTAAACAATCATCATATCAACCAAATCAGTTAAAGTAATTGTCCGGCAGCGCCCCGGGGCTGCTTTTACTGCCATTATAGAAGGGAGGTGAAATGATGAGCAATGGTACAGACTATATTATGACTCGTATACTCCAGGCTGCAACCTGGTTGCAACTTTTAGGGTAAATGAACGTAGGTTCTGAAAATAAAAAGCCCGCCAACTCGGCGGGTTCTTTGTTTTAAATGGTGGGCCATGAAGGACTTGAACCTTCAACCTTGTGATTAAGAGTCACCTGCTCTGCCAATTGAGCTAATGGCCCGGGTCGGTCGATTCACAACAATATAGATTATACCGTCTCGATTTCCAGAAATCAATAAGTAACAGGAAATATCTCACCATATAGCGAAGTCAGGTGGAGAAAGGAGGCAACTCATTTTTATGAAGGAAATACTGATTGACACTCGTGACCACAAAAAACTGGCCGCCTATATTTGGGAGCCGACTAATGTTGCTGGATACATGTTGGTGATCTGCCACGGCTTCCGGGGAGCCAAGGAAAACGGCGGCAAAGTCTTCGCTTTTGCGGATAAACTTAGGACAGTCGGGATGGGAGTCGTGGCTTTCGACTTCCGAGGCAGCGGCAACAGTGAAGGCAATTTCTCTACTGTAACCCTATCCCGCCAGGGGGAAGACCTGCAGGCGGTGATTGCGTATGTCGACCAGGCTTACAGTTTGCCGGTAATCGCCCTGGGTCGCAGTATGGGCGGGAGTTCGGTATTGGTTGGAGCTGCGGCGGACAATCGGGTGGCGGGTTATATATTCTGGTCGACTCCGGTTTTCATGCACAAGGCCTTTGCTACCATAATGGGGGAGGATTATTACCGACTTCGAGCGGGCAACACCATCATCTTCAGTGATGATGGCGGCCAGTTTGAATTACGTCCGGATCTGGTTGCAGACTTTGATCAGCATGACATGGATGAGTATATAAAGAAGATCGGCGAAAGGCCGGCCTTGATAGTGCAAGCTCGCGACGATGATGCGGTCAGCCCTGACAATGGCGAACACCTCCACCGCATGTTGCCTAACAGCACACTGCATATTTTTGAGCAGGCCGGCCACAGATTCCTGGAATTGACAAAAGAGCGGGAAGATTTAACGATAGAATGGCTGCGGAAGAATTTCCTGGTCCAGCCCTCGGCTATTTAGAGATATTCTGGGCAAATTTATCCAAGGTGATCCCACCGGGGACGCGCACCCGAGGAGTCAGGAAGGGATTACCGGTTGGGACCGCGTACCCGAATGCGACCGTCACCGCCGAAGTGTACCCGGCATCCTTGACGATAGTAGGGGTTACATCGCTGTAGGTTCCGGTGGGATAGCAGAAGGAAAGACAGGGCACATGCAAGTTTCCTTCTAGCATTTGCTTGGACTGCAGAATTTCCTGGACTTGTTGCTCATAGCCGGCCTCTTTCAAGCTTATGTGATTTCGGGTATGGCTGCCTATCTCAATCCCGGCTGATTGTAGTTCCTTGATCTGGTCCAGACTTAGGTAGTTGGTGCGGCCGATGAATGAGGTGCAAACGTAAACCGTCCCGGTAAAACCATATTCCTGCATGATCGGCCAAGCCTGGGTGTAGAAAGACGTGTAACCATCATCGAAGGTCAACACGATAGTCTTTGCCGGTATCTTCTCGTTTCGGAGCATTTCTTCCGCCTGGGCCATGGTTACGGTGTGGTAACCGCTCTCAGCCAGATAGCGTATCTGTTCACGGAATCTTTCCACCGGTACATATAGGTTATTAGGCCCCGAAGCTATTTCATGATACATAAGGATGGGGATAACGGTGCCAGAATACTTTTGTGTGTCGGGAACTGGCGCAGCCGAGTTTGTATCGCTAGTACGCCCGGAAGAAGCAGCGTAATTGATGTCCGAAGCAGGCCGGGCCTCCGCTGGCGATGGAATGGAGTGCGTGGTATTAACACGGGTAT
>JAKJCH010000229.1 GCA_022706565.1 Bacillota bacterium
TTTGTTCAGGGCGCGGGCCTTATTCTTCAAGTTGTTGTCGGTCGTGTAAAATCCGGTCCCTTTGAACACAATCCCTACATTCTGACTGACCAGCCTCCGCACCGGGCTGCCGCACTCGGGACAGACCTCCAGCGCACTCTCGCTTATCTTCTGCCTGGCCTCAAAGCATCCACATTTCTCACAACGGTAATCATAAATAGGCACCTGTACTCACTCTCCTAAATAATATATGTTGCTGCGGTCATTAATACATCAGTCATTCCATATGCGGTCGGGACTTGGTGAGGGTAAACGTGTCTCAGCCGATACCCAGGGAATTACTGAGCAGTATTATCGCAAACATGGTCCCGTTCCACAAGCCATGAGCTACCATTGGCACCAGTATGCTGCCGCTCTTTTCATACATGTAGCAGAGGATGGCCCCGCCCACCGCCAGAGGCAGGCCCCGCCACAGATCGAAATGGGCCAGCCCAAATATGACACCGGCCAGGATCGCTCCCCAGGCTGGTCCCAGGTGTTTGCGGAAAACTGGATAGATCATGCCCCGGTAGAATAGTTCCTCTGATACCGGGGCCAGGACGGTACCGGCAAACACCAGAGCGATGATATCAGGCAGGTGGGTAGCCGAACGCATTATTTGCTCGATATCCTGCATATCCAAATCAGGTTGAAAGTATTTTAACCCATAGCCCATAAAGGATATTAGGATAACCAGCAGGACCCCGCCCTTGAGTCCATAGTGTATGAAATCCCGCCCGCTCACCAGGCGCAGCCCGAGCTCGCTCCAATTGGACTTTCTAAATACAACTGCATCCAGATACACACACAGCACGGTAGCAATGAATTGGACCCCAAATAGGTAGATAAACAGTCGTATGGTATCGCTGCCGGCCACCAACGGCACTACTGCCGCGGCCGTGGCGATAATCATGATACCAAGGTACACCGCGATGATGTCTATAAACCCCCAGCGTGGTTGTTCCATCCGATCCGCCTCCTAACCATCCATCCTATTATACTTCATCACTCCCTAAAACTAATCCTGTTTTTATTGCCCTTGCACTTATGGAATCCCTCTCCAGGGACATAATAAATATAACCATGATTGATAAAAGGAGGATTCCCCATGACCCCTTTGCTATTCATTCTGGTAGCTACGGTCGTCTTAAGCGTCTTGATTCTCTGGGTGCTCCGGTCGGTGGTAAACAGTCCCCGAGCTTGGCCGCCCCAGCAGGATTTTGCTTTCGAGAGCTCGTCAGAGTTGGCCCTGTCTGAGCAGGGGGAGTACTACCTGGCCCAGGACTCAATTCGGCTGCAACCCCTTGGAGAAGGCTGGGCGCAGGTAAGCTGGAACCTGAGTCGGTCCAAACTGGAGCAGGCTTGTGCCGAGTATCATTTGAAACCCGACCCGAAGTATATGGTGCTCCGGCTCCAGGCCGACAACGGACATTCTCATCAACTGGACCTGTGGGTTAAAAGCCTGGCCGGCCAGTACCGGTTCCAGCCGGACCCGCATACCAGCTATTGCGCGATCCTGGGAATCAGCCAATACCAGCAATTCCTCCCCATCCTGACCTCGGTCACCATCAGCAGCCTGGCTGGCAAGTAGTAAAAACCAGACCCGGCCGCATCCGGCTGCGTTTGGCCTGCCACCCGCTGCCCATTTCCGCCCCTCCAACTTGTCACACTTTTAGCAATGCCCTATAATTTTTACATAAACCAATCAATTCCAGCTGGGGTCAGGGTGGGAGACCCTTTCTAGATCCAGGAATCCCATACTATTGACCTTTCAGCCTGTTCCAGGCGCCGACCACATAAGACCGGAGAGGAGGACCAGTTATGGCTGATCTCCCCATAAGCAAGCAGCGGGACATAACCAGCTACGACAATGGAACTGTAAGACACATCCAGGACGCAGTAGTGGAGGAATACCCCCTCACCTTGTTTCTCAACGGAGCCGAACTGGCTACCATGGTCTGTTCCCCGAC
>JAKJCH010000022.1:0-6243 GCA_022706565.1 Bacillota bacterium
CAAATAAGCTAGACGGTTGGGATTGACAAAATCCCCTTGCTCGTCGACTACCCCAAAACGATCACCGTCAGCATCCAGTCCCAAGCCCAGATCATAACCATAGTGGACCACCGACCGCTTCAAATCGGCCAAGCCAGTATCGGTCGGTTCAGGTATTAACCCTCCGAACAAGGGATCGCGGTAGTTGTTGATGGTTTTGACCTCACAGCCCAATTCAATCAGCAGGCGGTCCAGATAGCCAGCTCCGGAACCATACATGGGATCAACGACGACTTTGAGAGGGCGTTGGCGGAAGGTGCCTGGCTGCAATACTTTCAAGATCTGGTTGTAATAATCCCGATCTATGTCGATTTCTTTGTAAAGATCAAGATCCCGCGCTTCCTTGAGATCCAGCTCATAGACCCTGCCACCCGCCTGAATGCGCCGTACCTCCTCCTCAATAGCCTGGGTCACATCCGGCAAAGCCGGACCGGCATATTCTGGAATGAATTTTATGCCATTGTACTCAGGCGGATTGTGGCTGGCAGTGATCATTATGGCTCCCCCTGCTTGGAAGAGCCTGATAGCATAAGCAGCCAAAGGGGTGGGGACGGCTTTGGTGGTCGCCATTACCCGGATCCCGTTGGCGGTTATCACCCGGGCACATTCGTCCGCAAAATGTTCGGAAAGGAAACGGTGGTCATAGCCAATAACGATGCCTTTCTTACTCAAATTATGAGATTTGACGTAGTTGGCAATTGCTTGGGTAACCAGTTTAATATTGGCAAAGGTGAACTCCCTGGCGACAATAGCCCGCCAGCCATCGGTGCCAAACTTTATCTCTGACATAAAAGCCTCCTTGGTCAACGTGGTATGGCCGAACTAATTGATGTTGGCCGCCCCTATCCGCACATAGAGAAAATCAGTTATAACCCTAACGATGCGGATGGCCGCTTTGCCATCCCCATAGGGATTGATAGCTTGGGCCATCTTGTCATATTGGCTGCGGTCGAGCAGCAGGCGCCGGGCAGCCTTGTACACATTGTTTTGCACCGTCCCCACCAGTTGGACGGTTCCGGCCTGGATGGCCTCGGGCCGTTCAGTGGTATCTCGCAGTACCAGCACCGGTTTGCCGAGGGAGGGTGCTTCCTCCTGCAGCCCGCCGGAATCAGTCATTACAATATATGAAGCATTCATCAAATTAGCGAAGGCTTCATATTCCAAAGGATCCAGCAAGTGGATCCGTTCCCGTCCGCCCAGCATCTCCTCGGCCAGATCCTTGACGGTCGGATTGCGGTGGACCGGGAATACTACTTCTACGTCCTCGAATTCCTCCACTAATTGCAATAGGGCGGCGTAGATGTCACGCATGTGATTGCCCCAGTTTTCACGGCGGTGGGTAGTCACTAATATTATCCGACGGTTAAAATCAATGCCCTGCAGCGAATCGTCAAATTGATAACCCTCCCGAACCGTCTCCATCAAGGCATCGATCACGGTATTCCCCGTTACCCATATCTTGAAAGACGCCACTGACTCGGCCAGCAGGTTCTCTCTCGATACGTCGGTGGGCGCAAAATGGAGCTCCGCCAACCGTCCGGTCAGACTGCGGTTCATCTCTTCCGGATAAGGAGAATACTTGTTGCGGGTCCTCAAGCCAGCCTCCACATGACCGACCGGAATCATTTCATAAAAAGCAGCCAGGGCGGCCGCAAAGGTGGTTGTAGTGTCGCCGTGGACCAGTACCAGATCTGGTTTCTCCCTCTGCATGACTTCCTTCAGGCCCGTCAGAACACCGGTGGTAATACTATATAAATCCTGCTTTTCCTTCATCAAATCAAGGTCATAATCGGGAACGATGCCAAACAACTGCAATACCTGATCCAGCATCTCCCGGTGTTGGGCGGTGACCACCACCACAGTCTCAATGTCGGTAACCTTTCTCAGTTCCTTGATCACTGGAGCCATTTTGATGGCCTCCGGCCGGGTCCCAAACACAACCATCACTTTTCCCAAGTGCATAGCCAAAATCCCCCAAAAAAGTAGTCCCTCCGCACACTGGTATCCCGTATACGTTAGGACAATAGTAATATATCGATGAATTTAAGTCAAAGAAAAGCTCTCCTGCTGCAGGCCCTTGGCCCCGCCCGTCAATGCTCCCTAGTCCGACCCTTTGGTATTGCTGATGCCGTGCATGATCATGTTCTTGATCTGCTGGGCGGCTGTACCGGCGTCAACCTGCAAATTTCCCATCACTATAGGTGCCCAGAAGGACATCAGTATTCCTCCCATAACGATGGTCAGCAGTCGATTATCGACTGGTTTTATCTCACCGCGCCGGGTGGCTTGGGCAAACATCTCCTGTAGATATTGTTCCTTCTCCGCCTTTTTTTTCCAGGCCCATTGGCGCAGTTCCTCGTCGATGACACCAGTATCCAAAAATAATATCCTGGTAAGATCCTTGTTGTCTTGGCAGAATTGCAGATGCCCTCTGATCATGGCATCAAGCTTATCCTCCAGAGTGCCTCCGGCCATGATAGATCCCAAGGAATGATCATAAAGGCGGTAGCTCTGTTCCATTATTTCCTGCAACAACTGCAGCTTACCGGGAAAATATTCATAGATGGTGCCCTTGCCAATCCCGGCCTCCACCGCTATCTCTTCCATCTTGCTGTGGTGATATCCCTTCCGGGAAAACACCTGTATGGCCGCATCCATTATCAGGTCCCGCTTGCTCTCCTTGGGGTTGTTCACGTCCATCGCCTATCCCTCCACATCCACAGCTGCTGGTTCCGAGGCCAACTTTCCCCCCCGCTTAAAGCGGCGGCGGGCCTTCTGCAGCCAGTCGTCAAAGATGCTGTAGACCACCGGCACCAGGAACAAGGTTATCAGAGTAGAAACCAGCAATCCACCGATAACTACCGTGGCCAGGGGTGCGCTCATCTCTCCGCCTTCACCTACACCCAAGGCCAATGGGAACATGGCCAGGATAGTGGCGAAAGCGGTCATCAGTATGGGCCGCAGACGCACCCTGCCGGCTTCGACAATGGCGGCCTCCTTTTCCATACCCCGCTGGCGCAAACGCTCCAGGTAATCTACCAGGACTATGGCATTGGAGACCACTATCCCCACCAGCATTATCATCCCAATAAAAGCCGTAACGGAGAAGGCGCGCCCGGTCAGGAGCAATCCCAGCACTATACCGATAAATGCCGTCGGGACCGAGAACATGATTATGAACGGATTGAAGAACGACTCATACTGGATAGCCATTACCGCATAGACCAAGATTAGGGCCAGCAACAATGCGATCGCCAGGCTGCTGAAACTCTCCATCATATCCTCATTGGCTCCGGTATACTCCACCGTATAGCCCACCGGCAATTCCATCTTATTCACCTCGGCCTGGATATCAGCTATAACGCTCCTGAGGTCGCGATTCAAAAGGTTGGCAGTGATGTCGGACTCCCGCACCTGATCGACTCTGGTGATCTGGATAGGTCCCTGAGCCAGTTCAAACGTGGCTATCTGCGATAGTTTGACCGTGGCTCCGGCGGGGCTTAGAATGGCGAGGTTCTGCAGATACTCCAGGTCCTGGTGATTCTGCGGTGTATAACGGACGCGTACATCCACCTCGGTACCCTCCACCTTGTAGCGGGTGGCTACCATCCCCTGCATGGCATTCTTGATCTCGCTGGAAACCTGTATAGGGGTTAACCCCAGAGCAGCAGCCCGCTGGCGGTCTACCTTGACCTGCACCTCAGGCTTGCCATCGCTCAGAGAAGCCTCCACTTCCCGGGTTCCAGGTACGTTGCGCACTATCTCCGCAACCTGATCGGAAAGGTCCCGCAAGACATTCAGATCATCACCCTTGACGCGCACATTGACTGCTGATGAACCCATCATACCCATAGTCATATCGGTGACTGAGACACCAATTTTAGCTCCGGCTATATCGGAGAGCATTACCCTTATCTGTTCGGCGATATCCCAGACCGATTTTTCTCGCTCGTTTTTGGGGACCAGCTTAAGGCTGATGGCCCCCTGGTCGGATTCAGTTCCGGTCGCCATGGCTTGGTTGGCTGAGCCGCCGATGCTGCTGAAGATAGTGGATACCTCCGGCAGGCTATGCAGTTTGGTTTCGATCTCGGTCATGATCTGGTCAGTGTTTTGCAGTTGAGAACCCTGATCCGTCTCTACCGAGATAGCTATTTCCCCTGAATCAGTGGCCGGCAGAAACTCGGCTCCGATCAACGGGGTTAGGGCTACCGACCCGATCATCAAAAGGGTAACCCCAATGGATACCAGTTTACGGTGGTTTAGAGACCATTTGATCAGTTTGGTGTAGCCTTCACCCAGGTTGTCGATCCAGTTGCCGAAATTGTGGACTGCTGCCGCCACCCGTCCAGTGCCGATCTTCCTTTCTTCCATGGCTCGATCGGTCAGCATCCGGGAAGACATCAAGGGAACCACGGTGAGAGCTACCATAAGGGAGCAAAATATGGCGAAGCTGATGGTAATCGCCATAGGTTTAAATATAACGGACGCCAATCCTTCGACAAAGAGTATCGGCAAAAACACTGCGATCAAGGTCAAGGTGGCGGCGGTAACCGCACTGCCCACCTCGGAAGCGCCGGTCAGGGCTGCCTGCAGGGGCGGCAACCCCAGCTTGCGATGGCGGTATATGTTTTCGAAGACCACGATGGAGTCATCTACCATGCGTCCGATCCCCAGGGATAACCCCCCCAGGGTAATCAGGTTGAGAGTATTGCCGTTGAAATACATCAGGATAAAGGTAGCTATGATGGACAGCGGGATAGCGGTGAACACAATAAAAGTGCTGCCGAAGTTGCGTAGGAACAAGAACAAGACCACTATGGCCAGCAAAGCTCCTTCCCACATGGTTCTTTGGGTCGATTCCAGTGATTGTTTGATGAATGCAGACTGGTCGGTCACTACATCGATATCCAACTGGATATCCAGTTCCTCCTGGATTTGGGCCAACTCCTCCCGCACCGCATCGCAGGCCTTTACCGTGTTGGCATCGCTTTGTTTCATTAGATGAATGCCTACCGCACTCCCCTGGTTGACCCGGGTCAACTGGGTATCTTCCTGGTATCCATCCACGATCTCGGCAATGTCGCGCAGGTAGACAATATTGCCGGTTGCGGTTAGTATGGCTACATCTTTGATGTCATCGATGGTCTCGAATTGCTGCAGACTGCGTACGAAATACTGGCGCTGGCCTTCATCGACAGTACCGCTGGAGGAATTGAAATTCTCCATTTGCAGAACCTGATTTACCTGACTAAGGGTAAGGCCATAGTTCTGCAGTTTGACCGGATCCACATTAACCTGAACCTCCCGTTGCAACCCTCCCGTAATGGTCACCGAGGCTATCTCCGGGATGCGTTCCAGCCGGGGCTTAATCTTATCCTCCGCGATGGATTGCAGTTGTGCCAAAGAGACTTGGTCCCCGCCGGTGATACCGATCTGCATTATAGGCATCATGTTGATGTCCATCTTTAAGACCATTGGTTTCTCGGCTTCCGATGGCAGGGCCATCTCTACCAACCCAATCTTTTCACGCATGTTGATGATGGCGTTATCCATATCGGTACCCCAGTCGAAACTGGCCAGGACCATGGAGGTCCCGGCACTTGAGTATGATTGTACCGATTCGATACCGCCCACCGTGTTGACGGCTCCTTCCAGCAGTTCGGTTACGCGTGATTCGACTTCCTCCGGTCCGGCTCCGCTATAGGTGGTGTAAACCAATGCCATGGGGAATTTCATCTCCGGGAACAGGTCCAATACCATGCGGCTGAGGGTGAAAAATCCCAGGATTATAACCACGGCTACCACGATGGTCATAGTAACCGGTCGTTTGACTGCGAAATCGACTATCTTCATTACTGGCCTCCTCCGACCACCCTTACCAGGGTACCGTCACTGACCAGAGTGTTGCCCTTGACGATCACTTCCTGTCCGGCTGTCAAACCTGAAACGATTTCTATATACTGGTCATTTTTAATGCCGGTAGTGACTTCCGCTACCTGAGCCCGGCTCTCCCCATCGACCAGGTAGACTATGTCCTGCCCACCTTTGGGTATTACTGCCCCTACCGGGACTGTCAGTATTCCCTGTTTGCTCATGGTGTCGATGGTCAGTTCAGCAAACATGCCTGATTTTATCTGGCCCTCAGTATTGGGCAGGCTCACTTTGACCGGGTAATTGCGTTTGACCGGGTCGGCTACGGTAGAG
>JAKJCH010000022.1:6253-14922 GCA_022706565.1 Bacillota bacterium
CAGGAAGGGTTCGTCTCTTACCGCCCGGACCACCACGTCCACCGGACTGCCTTTTTGTATGTAGCTGACCTCGGTTTCACTCACCATAACTTCGACTTCCAACTGGCTGGTGTTGCTGACTATGGCCGCTACCGCAGAAGGATTAGCAGTATCGCCCAACGACAGGCTGATGGTGCCTACTACTCCATTGATGGGCGAAGTGATTATACAATTGTTCAGGGCATTACGAGCAGCCATCAGTCCCGCTTCCGCTTGAGCCACGGAGGCCTCGGCACTACCTGCTATCAGGGCCTCATACGCCGCCCGTGAAGCCTCCAATTGTTGGTCGGACACTGCTCCCGCCTCATGCAGAGCCTGAATCCTTTCATAATTGAGGCGGGCATTTTCAGCTTGGATCTGATTACTCTGCAATCCCGCCTGGGCCAGAGCCAGCAAGGCTTCCGCCTGCTTTACTCCGGCAATGAAATCGGTGTTATCAAGAGTAATCAATGTCTGCCCTGCTCTGACCGTATCTCCTGGCTGGGCATGGATACCGGTTACCCGGGCAAGTACTTTGGGCATAAGGTATACCTCGTTCTGCCCTCTGACGGTACCGGTGTAGAGCACGCTCTTGGCCAGGTCCCGGATCTGAGCTGGGGCAGTATTCACGGTTATCGCCGATTCCTTGACCACTTCCTCGCTCTGGCTGCATCCGCTCAATAATAGTACGGCCATCATCAGGACCGTCACCAACGTCAAATGTCTTTTTCCCAACTCCACCTTTTTCCCTCCTCAATTTTCCGACCCGCCGGTCGGCTGCCTGCTCCAATTATACGCACCGATTATTTCCACGGTCAATAGAGTATTGCCAAACCTGGGCAAATGCTTGGCAGTTGGCCAAATCGTCCCAGTGACTTCCTGGTTTTTCAACGCCATGAAAAAAAACCCGGTGCTGTGCGCATCGGGTAAATCTCGACTCTGTTTTATATTTATTTATATTCGAGCTACTTACTGACCGGTGTTGGGCACATTAGGTAGGGCCGGCATGGAAGTAATCTGAGTCCCGGCTGGCAGTTCGAAAAGACTATCCGGTTGAGCAGCCAGGTCATAGTTTTTATACTCAATCACGGTGGTTCCTTGAGCTGATTTGGATTCCATCCGGATCGGCATGCCTATATCCTTGCGGATCCACATCTTAGTGTTGCTGTCGTCTGCTGCGGTAACGATCAGACAGTCGTACCCATCCTTCTTTTCTTCTCCCACCACCGTCATGCCGGTAGTGTCGCCGCTTTCCTTAGCCCAGGAATTGGGCGGTTCGGTTCCCTCCTGCGGGATTGTCATCTTCATAGCCGTATTGGTATCGGGGGTATACAAATAAATCTCCTGAGGGGTTTTCATCAATGTAATCATCTTCATGCCCATGGATTCTGTCTCCATGCGCACCTTCTGGTCCTGAACATACATCTTGCCATTGCTGACCATGGATTTACCATCTGCCCCGGTCACGGTCGTTACCATATCGAAAGACATACTTTTCACCTGACTGGCCGATTTCATGATGCTGCTGAGCTCACTGGTCCCCTCGGGCTTGGTCTCCGTCTGGGCCGGGGTCTGGGTTTGGTTACCTGCCGGCGCATTGGTCGTCGGTTCTTTACTCCCGCAGCCAACCACCACTGCCATTAAGAACATTCCCACCAGTACCGAGATCATCCACTTTCTCATCCGCCTGCCCCCTTTTGCTTAGTAATTTCCAGCGTTACCATCCAATCAAGGATTCTTCTTCCCCGGCGTGATTTCCTGCTCATTAGAACCTTTTCGACGGATTTTTCCAAACCAGAGCCTTAATTGGTGATGGCGTTGCGCAGAAAATATGGAGAAGCTAAACCCTGCCGAAAGGCTTCTATGGAGGCCGGACTGGAATCGATGCGGTAGAGCCGGCTGCGGTCGGTCTGGTCATACCACACTGCAACCCGGATGTAGGGATACATGCGCAGGCTATTCATAGCCTGCTGAATCCAATTGGCTTTGTTCCCGCCCAATTCACTACAGGAAAACTCGGTTATCATCAGGGGCTTACCCGGAAATTTGCGCAGGTACTCCGTATACACCGGATAGTATATCTCATTAAACTCACGCCAGGTCTCGCCGGCGAATCCGGTACCGTTGTTATAACCGGTCAAGCCCACCCAGTCTACGAAATCCTGGCCGGGATAGTAGAGTTCGGCGCTGTTCCATTTGAATTCCGGGAAAGCCCGGTCATGGGGATTCCATACGAATATGGCGTTGTCAGCGCCTTGTTCCTCGAAAATTCTGTGGATGCGCTGCCAGGCTTGGATGAAGAGATCGGCGTCCTTGCTGTAATACCAGGCGCACCATGGATCCCAGTCGCCGTTCATCTCATTGGCGAAACGGACGAAAATGGGATCTTCCACGTTCTTGACCTGGCGGGCCCATTCGGCTATGTAGTGGTCGTATTCGCCATTGACTATATTGGGGATGATCACACTGCTCAGACCTTCATCGATGACCGGATGCCAGGTCATCATCATCATCCGCCGGTCGGCATAAGTGTCGGCCACTATCTGACTGGGGAAAGGCTTGTAGAATTCAGTGTAGGTCATAATAAACTCGAATTTATGGCCCAAGGATTCTTCATACTGCTTATATGCTTCGATGGCCCGAGGGTAAAACACGTTGGGGTGGAAGAGCGGATGGAAAATGCCCCACATCATTTTATCCTTGGGGATGGTTAGTTTCAGATTGGGCCCTTGAATCTGGATGTCTTCCAGGGGTGGATATTCTACTTGCGGGTATTCGGGCACCACCGGCTGAGCCTGAAAACTGGCCAGGATATCCTCAAAGACCGGGTTATAGCGAGTTAAGTTTTCGGCATTGGTCTTGAGGACCAGAGTGTAAACCCGGTCTTTATAGAGCAGGTTTATCTCCCGGTACAGGTTCAAATCGTTGGGAACATTGCTAAGACGGGGCCGCTGCCACATGATCCGGTAAGCCGGGATGCCATGGACCGGATTGCGGTTATGGGCCAACAGTACCATCCCATTTTGCCCTTCCAGGACCTTCTTGTTGCTGTAATGGAGATAATCGGAAGCCGACACATTAGCCAGCGACTGCGAATAAATCTTGATCACGGCCAACTGGTCAGGTGCGGTCAGCCGGGTCATAACCCCCTTGTGGCTGTCATCCAAAACCCAATCACCAGGCACCACGAGATTATATCCATCCAGGCTGTTGTAGTAGTCCACGTTCTGCGGAGGAGCAGCAGGTATGAGCTCCGTCTGGGTCATATTAGTTTGCTCCCGGTACTTATCCATATCTTCGGCGTCCATCGCTGTTGAGCCAGGTATGAGCAGAAATAACACCAGCAGACCAGCCAAAAGATATTTGTGCAAGGCAAATCCCTCCCCGGATCTTACTAAACCATTTATTTTCGCTGTCCCGGTCCCGATTCCCTGCCTTTTATCACAAAACCTGGTAGAGATAAATTTTCCAGGCTGATTGATCGTGTTCGAAAACCCTGTCCAGCCGCAGGCCAATATCCCCAGCATTTTGTATCTCCAGGGCGGAAAAGATGTAGCGCCCCCCCATCTTTTTTAACTGGGCAGTGTCTATGTCCAACCGTTCTATCTTTATATTGCTGTCCTTAGTCATCATGCTGTTGTACATCAGTTTCTCCACAAACATATAGCAGCGGGAGCCTCCCAGGGAATCGAAATAATCGCGGTAGAAAGGGCTCTTATCAAGTTCAGGGGCGATTATCTTACGGAACTCGTGTTTGTAGCTGAGAGGATAGTTGCTGGAATACCCGTCTAACGTGTAAAAACCGTTATACAAACTGATGCTGGGGTGGATGCCGATGCTGACCACCCGGTAGTCTTGCTGGGGCAGATTAATGTAATCCCTTATCTCCCGGTATTGTTCTTCGGCAAAAAACTCCCGGTAAGTGGGGCTGCCCGATCTTCTTTCCGCCAGCCCTTCGTTGTGCGAGAAAACGAAACCGACCTGGGCAGTTACTAGAAGCACAGCAATGGCCATACCTATCCGGTTCCTGCCAGCAATAATCTTGAGGGCAAGGGCAAATACCAGGTACCACAACAAGGGATGCAACCAGTGGAAACGGCTGAAATTGAATTCACGCAGGAAGCCGATCTGCTGCTTCAACGGTTCCCAACCATCATAGAACCAAAAGCCATACCAGATGGAGATGATCCCGCACAGGAAAATTAATCCCAACAGCAGAGCGGGTAGTTTTCTCTTGAACAGGCTGATAATAAGGGCCAGGACCGTCGCCGGAATAATGACCAGATTATGCAGGCTGGGGGCATGGAACTGCCCATAAATGAAATTATTCCAGCTGGCCATGATGGCAGCCCGCTCTCCCTGGATACGGCTCAGCGGGAATTCGCTGCGTATGGACACGAAACCGGGGTCGAAAAAGGTATTGTAGACTAAACGATATTCCACCACCAAGTAAACCAGGCCCATAAAAAGGATAGCAGCCAGGAAACTGAAGTTCAGCTCCCTTTTTAACAGGGCTTCGCCCAGCCACCAGACCCCCATCAATAACAGAAAGAAGGCAAAGCTGAAGACCAGACTCGAATAAAAGGGCACCAAGGCCAGTATCAGCCAATCGCTCCACCGATCCTGCCCGGTTCTTATATTCATGAAAGCATATAGGGCCAGGGGTAGTCCCGCGACGCTTAACCCGCCATGAGGCCAGAAGGGCAGCAGGGCAAAAGCCAATGCAACTCCCACCACCATGTATTCATGCTTTTTTTCCGGCAGAAAATGGCGTTTGAGCAGCAGCCACATGCCCCAAAAAGCTACCAGGTGAATAAGGGTGAGGTTGGCGACATAGGCGGTAAACGGCGGCAGGAAATGGTACAGCCACACCTGGAGATTGAATTCAGTCCCGAAGGTATTCCGGGGTAAGCCGTTCATGATCTGGGGTACCACGCTATCCATGGGTCCGAAGATCAGGTCGCTCTCTGCCAGAATCTTAAGGCTGGCCACTGCCCCGTCCACATTATCCAGAATCAGGACATGGGCATCCTGCCCCAGTATGTATAACGGGGATAAATACAGGAAGATTACCGCCAAGGCGGTAACTATATATAATTTGTTGGCCTTGTAGGTGTACATGATGCTTCCTTAAATATATGCGATCTTTAGAGCAGCGAGAAATCTCTCCTTGGGACAGTTGCGTCACTTCATCAGGATGAAACGCTACTGTTCAGATTACATTGCCGGAGACGGGGCCTCATTTAAAACCCCAATAACATAATCCTGCTGGTCCAGACTCATCTGGGGCCACAGCGGCAGGCTGATTATTTCCCGGTGAATCAGCTCCGAGACCGGATAGCTCCCCTGTCCCATGCCCAATTCCTGATAGGCGGGCTGCAGATGAGGCGGCACCGGATAGTGAATCATGGTACCGATGCCGTTATCGGCCAAATAGGCCATTACCTTTTCCCGGGCTGAGGTACGCACGGCGAAGATATGCCACACCGGTTCAGCCCAGTCCGGTACTAACGGCAGCAAATAGATCTCCGAATTCAAACCCTTCAAATAACGTTGAGCCAGCATCCGCCGGCGCTGATTCCATTGGTCGAGATGGCGCAGTTTGACCCTGAGGAACGCCGCCTGCATCTCGTCAAGGCGTGAATTGTAGCCCTTTATCTCATTATGGTATTTGATCTGGGAGCCGTAATTCCTGAGACTCTTAATGCGGGCGGCCAACTCCCCATCATCGGTAACCACCGCGCCCCCGTCCCCGAAGGCGCCCAGGTTCTTGCCCGGGTAAAAACTGAAGCCGGCTGCATCCCCCAGGCTGCCGGTTCGGCGACCCTTGTAAAGCGCCCCATGACCTTGGGCAGCGTCCTCCACCACTTTCAACCCGTAGTAGGCGGCCACATCGTTGATCCTATCCATATCCGCCGCTTGGCCGTATAGATGTACCGGCATGATGGCCCGAGTGCGGGAGTTGATAGCGGCTTCAAGCCTTTCCGGGTCGATATTATAAGTGGATTCCACCGGCTCCACCGGGACCGGGCGAGCCCCGCACTGGCTCACTGCCAGCCAGGTGGCGATATAGGTGTTGGCCGGGACGATGACTTCATCGCCAGGCCCGATTCCATAAGCCTTTAAAACCAAGTGCAGGGCTTCCAGACCGTTGCCGACCCCAATGCAATACCGGGTTCCGCAGAAATCGGCGAACTCGGACTCGAATGCTGCCAGTTCTTCACCCATTATGTACCAACCGGAGTCCATCACCCGCTGATAGGCTACGTCCAATTCAGTTCTGATCTCCAGGTATCCCGCTTTCAGATCCAGGAATGGCACCCGCATACTCATTATGTCGCCTCCGCAAAACTCATTTATCAATTGTGGGTATTACCTTTCTCACAGCCGGCCCTTGATTATCAACCTGCTGAGAATAAACGTGACCGGCAGGCTGATTGCAATCACTATCAGGGGGGCCAGCCATTGGCTGATGCCCATGATGTCAATAGCTACATATAGAACCGCTATTCCCAGTATATATTGAACGATATAAACAATCGGGTACTGAATAAACTTTAGCAAAGAAACCGGTTCGCGGAATACCAAGCGGCTATTCATGTAATAAGATATGAAAATTCCGCTGACATAAGCCAGGCTGTAGGATACCTTATAAGAAAAAAGGAACAGCAGCACTGCATAGAGACCATAGGTCACCACCGTGTTGGCCGCTCCCACCAGCCCGAAGCCGGCAAATTCGCGCAGATTGTCTTTAGTAAACTTCATGGATGACATATTCCGGGCGCCGGTTTACTTCGTCGAATACCCGCCACAGATACTCACCGATGATCCCCAGCATTATTATGATCAGGCCCAGCAAGAACGCAACCAGGGTGGCTATTGTGGTAAAACCGGGAACGATTACGTGATTGACACTGGCATTGAAGATCAGCACAATCCCATAAATAAAACTAAGCACAGCCACGATCAACCCGGTCAAGGAGATAATCCTTATAGGTACCACGGAAAACCCCAGGATGGAGTCCAGCAGGTAGGTAAATTTCTTGGAGAAGGTCCAGCGGGACTTGCCATGGACTCGCTCCCGGCGCTGATAATATATTACTTCCGGTTCAAAACCCAACCAGTAGGCAAACAGGCTGATATTGATGTTCTTGCCGCTGTGCTGCAGATAGGGCAAGAGGAGTTCGTCCATCAGGGCCAGGTCGAATCCGCCGGAGGGGTAGGTCTTGGTCACGGTCAGGCGCAGGATCCCGTAATAGAGGCGGGCGAAGGCCTTGCTGAGCAGCGGGTCCTGGCGCGATTCCCGTACGCATATGACAAATTTGGAACCGGCCAGCCATTTGTCGGCCATCTCCACCAGTAGTTCGGGGGGGTCCTGCAGATCAGCGGCCAGCATGGTGAAACAATCCCCGGTGACATACTGGAGGCCGGTTTTGACGGCGTGAATGGCGCCAAAATTACGAGCCAGCTTTACTACACAGGTATCGGGCCGAATTTGCTTGATCTTCATTAGCTCAGCAAAGGAATTGTCCCCAGAACCATCATCGACGAAGATCAGTTCCAGTTCCATGCCGCGGCTGCGCCGCAGGATATCCTCAACCCGCATCAATTCCGTAAACAATTCCGGGAGAGAACCTTCATTATAATATACCGGTATAACCACCGAGAGTTTTTTCAATTTATCCCCTGCCCTCTAATAACCAAATCGCTAAGAGCTAATCTGCACTGAGATACCGTCTTACTGTTGCCGGGCTGCCCATTACTACCGAACGGGCCGGAACATCCTTGGTTACCACTGAACCCGCGCCCACAACCGCACCCTCGTGAATGACGATGGCCGGCATCAGCATGGCTCCTGCTCCTACCGCCGCTCCGTCTTCAATGACTGGGCCTCTCACCCGTTCCTCCTGGTAACCGAGCCGGCCAATGGCATTATCGTTGGTGCTGCCCACGCACAGGCTTATAAAAACATTGTCCCCGATCAGACACTTGCCGGTGATATGGGTGGAGTCCATTATCTTGGTATAATTGCCGATGGTGGTAGCGTAATTGACAGTCACATAGCGACTCAGGATACAGTTGGAGCCTATCCGGCATTGTTCCCGTATCGAGGCCCCATCCCCTATCAAGGTATTCTCCCCGATCTCCACATCATAATAAATAACGGCATGGGGCCCCAGGCTGCAGTTGGCGCCTATAGACACCTGCGGGCGGTATTCCGGTTGTCGGGCCAGGGCCGCACCTTTGGGAACCTTGCCGATATAGGTGCCCGGAAAAATCTCCACATTGTCGCCGATAACTACCCCCGGCTCTATAACCACAAAGGGATGCACAGTTACATTGCGGCCTAGTCTTGCACCTTCCCTAACCACCGCGAATTCTCTAATAGTAACGTTATCACCTATGTCAGTGGTTTGAACCACCGCTCTTTCACTTATCACCACATTCCCTCACTTTCGGGCCGCTGCCGACAATCGTTCAAATTCCTGGTAGTCTCTGATATAGTCAGCTTCGTCATAGTAATCGTCAGCCAATACCAGCAGCACGCAGTCGGCGGTAAAATCGTACATCTGGTGCCAGACCATACGATCGATCAAAACCCCCTGGGTATTTCTCTCCATCGTCACAACTATCTGGTCCTGGCCATCATC
>JAKJCH010000230.1 GCA_022706565.1 Bacillota bacterium
TGCTGCCTGATCTCTATGCGCCGGGTTGACAATGCCATAGATCCTAACACGCTTTGGTGAAGACGAAGCGATTTAATTTTGTCATAAGGAATCTTCCGAAAGAAAGGTCCGCTGCGACAGTAGAGATAATCATCGCGGAGCTCATAGTAAGTGCCCAGATATATCCAGAGAATGAGTATTAGAGTAGGCCAGCCAACAGCATAAGCGAACATCTTTTCATCCGGTGGAACGGTCAACATTATCACCAACATAAGGGGTACTGATATCCAAATGGTAATCCTTAACCACCAGTCAACTGCAGATTTCACCCGTACGATTTCCACTTAACAACTACCTCCGTCGGATAACGGCACTACTTGCAGAAAGCAAGAGAAAGCCATTGCTTCCTCACCTGTCAGGCTTGTCGATTACAGCCACCGTGCAGCGGGAGATGCAGACCAGGCGCTGGTCCTCATCATAAAGACGCACATCCCAAACCATACTGGTTCTGCCCACATGAACCGGGACGCCCACCGCCTTCACTGTCCCCTGCCTCACACTGCGAATATGGTTGGCGTTGATTTCCAGCCCCACAGCCCTTTGCTTCTCCCGGTCAATGAACAGGTAACTGCCGGCCGAGGCTACTGTTTCAGCCAATACTACCGATACCCCGCCGTGCATAATGCCGAACGGCTGGTGGGTTTTGGGCGTGACCGGCATAGCAGCGGTTACCCTTTCTTGGCTGAATTCTATTATCTTGATTCCCAGTGTCTCCATGATGGTATTGGACCAATCAAATTCTAGGTTAGGTATATCAGTCATTTTTGTGTCCCCTCTTATTTCCACGGCATGCTGCATGCGTTTCTATAATGCCTATGATATCAAATCCGTGGCGATTATTCCTGCCCTGTGAGCAAAAACCAGAAGGCTAAATAGCTTGTCAAGATTATTGTGGGATACCCTCGCACCCATATCCAGACTTCGTTTGCGCAAACGCGGTTGACTGCCGTTCAACCGGCAAAATACAATAGAGTAAGCAGACCAATCTCCGTATCGGTGCAGGGAAAATATGACTAATAGGAGGGATAGATTTGGATTTTTATCTTAGCGAAGAACAAGAACTTATCCGCAGTGCCATGAGGGAGTTCGCCGAGGAGCACGTTGCTCCTATCGCTCAGGAAATCGATGAATCCAGCCGTTGGCCAGCTGATCTGTATGTCAAATTGGGTGAAAAAGGATGGATGGGAATGCCCTTCCCCGAGGAGTACGGGGGATCTGGAGCCGACTATGTCAGTTATGCAGGCGCCATCGAGGAGTTGGCTCAGGTCTGCGCGGCGACCGCATTCAATGTTTCCGTACACACCGGTGTAGCTTGCATGTGTATCAATAATTTCGGCACCGAAGAGCAAAAGAAAAAATACCTGACTCCCCTGGCCAAAGGTAAGATCGGGGCCTTCGCTATAACCGAACCCTCCGCCGGTACCGATGTGGGCGGGGCTCTCACCAACGCTGTGCTGGACGGTGAGGAGTACGTGATTAACGGCAGCAAGACCTTCTGCACCAATGGCCCGGTGGCCGATACCTATATAGTATTCGCCTGGACCAACAAGGAAAAGGGCGAGATGAGCTGCTTCATCATCCCACGGGGTACGCCTGGTAT
>JAKJCH010000231.1:0-303 GCA_022706565.1 Bacillota bacterium
TGTTAGTGTAATTGTCTGTACCGATCTCAGTCATGATAATGAGCTGGAAGAATTACAGGCCCTGGAGGAATGCTTGCAGAGCCTGGGAAAAGACAATGGCATCGATTTAATTTTGCCCAATAAAATCAACACCAAAGAGTGGGAACAGAACACCCAACAATTATTTACCCTGGCCGACTATTTTGGATATGAAAAAATAGCCGACCCCATCCCCCATTGAGAAAGAATCCATGATTTGTCCCTGGAGGGACGTACGGTGTGGGAGCTTAGTCAGGCTAATTTGCAGGATTCTTTTTTAAGATT
>JAKJCH010000231.1:313-1191 GCA_022706565.1 Bacillota bacterium
GAACTGAGTATCAAGCGTTTGATTCGCCGGGTTGGCCCTAACAATATAGATAATCTGTTTGAATTGCAATTAGCTGATATCAAGGGTTCTGCACTTTCCGGGCGGGATGTCAACCGCATTTATTCAATCCGCAATCGCTGCTGGGAAGTTCTGTCCCGTCGTGAGCCGCTCACTAGCCATGACCTGGATATTAGCGGTTATGACCTGATGCCTCTTTTTGCTACCGGCAGAGAAATGGGCGAAGCTATGGAATACCTGCTGGATCAGGTAGTTGACAACCCCGCACTGAACACCAGAGAAAACTTGCTGGCTCTGATAAAAACCAGACAGACACAGGCTTAATTTAATAAGTACATTTGATTTATACTAAAAAAGTGCTATTGGATAGGAATTTGCTTTTTCCAGATCAGTATACCACAAGATAGAAAATAATGGTTATACATACTTGATCAAAGAAATGGGGTCGGAATTTCATCATATTGCGGAATGTGCAGCTGGTGAGTGAAGGGTATCTTGCCGATTCCGTTAAATTTGAAACAGCTTTTCAGAAACTCATCCGGAATCCGGGCATGGTTAGACAAACTACGTTAATTGCACTATCCTGCCGTGATATAATCAACATAGTATCAATCTGATTTATCTAAAATTCAGCCGGTATAACATGATCCCTGAACTCTCTGAACCTGCCGGCACGCAAATTCTATGTCCGGGGAAGAAATGGGCGGCGGATCATGGTTTTTCATCACCCACAGATTCAGATGTATCAATATCTTCTTAACGACAGTCAGGTCTTCGATAATGGATATGATCCGCATTCGGCCACAACATTTTGGGCAAAGCAACGGATCAGTATAATAAACCTTTTGAATCAGACGAGC
>JAKJCH010000232.1 GCA_022706565.1 Bacillota bacterium
CTTGTGTTCCATGTAATAGGGACTCAAATCATAAGGTCCTACCGCCAATGGATTTTCTTTTTTCAACAGATAGTGTTCCGGGTTATATTCTCCAATAAATCGGCGTACGACATCCGTCTCCAAAAGCTCTATATTCTCTACCGCATGACTGGTAATGAAGCCATCCATACAAGTCATTACCGGTAAGCGTACGCTCAGGTGTTCGCCGATGGGCATGGCCATAATAAAATTATCGTAGGCCTCCTGATTATTTTCGGCATAGATTTGAATCCAGCCGGCATCGCGGCCTCCCATAGAATCAGAGTAATCGTGGTTTATGTTGATGGGCCCGGAAAGGGCCCGGTTGACACAGGCCAGGGTAATAGGCAGACGGCATGAAGCCGCCACGTACAAAAGCTCATACATCAGTGCCAGTCCACAGGATGAAGTAGCACAAACGGCTCGGGCCCCTGCAGCTTGCGCCGCAATGCATACCGACATGGAACTGTGCTCCGACTCCACGGCTACGTATCCGGTGTTTACCTCGCCATCGGCCACATACTGGGCGAAGTATTCCGGAATTTCGGTGGAGGGAGTGATAACGCTCCCATTACATCGGGATTTATCTGCTTCATGGCATAAGCTACGGCCTCGTTGCCGGAAAGACGGTGGCTCATCTAACTGCACCTCCAGATACCATGGTAATCGCGGGGAAGGGACATACGTCCTCACAGATGCCGCAACCCTTGCAGTGCATATAATCGAAGTCCAGACGTTTCCCGTCCTTCACCGGAATAGCGCTGTCCGGGCAGAATGGAACACACAGCATACAGTGTTTACATGCTTCCTCGTGAAAAACGGGCGTATTGGTTCGCCAGCTACCAGTATTAAAGAGCCGTGCGGTTCCTGGTTCGTAGATCTCCCCTCCGGGGGTCAGATCCTGCCAGGGAGTATTTTCGTTGATATCCTTCGCATAAATCATCCGATCTGCACCTCCTCCAAAGATTTTTTCAAGGTTGCCATGTTCCCCTCGAAAAGCCGGGGTTTGGATGCGAATTTACTTTTAAAAGATTCTTCTATATCCGTTAAAAAACGCTCTGTATCCAATACGCCACTCACCTTGACCACAGCGCCCAGC
>JAKJCH010000233.1:0-408 GCA_022706565.1 Bacillota bacterium
CGCCGAGTTCACTTCCGTAACGTTTCCGAAAATACGGGCCCCGCTGCCCCGGACAACAACACCGCCGATACAGAGCACGTTTCCCCGCACAACGGCGTCACCGGTGATCACAACGGAGCCGCCCACGGCGACGACATTTTTTTCAACCAGCCCCCGGACGGTAATCTGACCGCCGACGGCGATGACGCCCGTCGCCTGCTGATCTTCGGAAATGTCGACGTCCCTGCCGATTTTGACAATGGTTTTGGCGTCAACCGGCATTGCACAAAACAACAATACGAAAACGAGGAGGGGGAAAAGCAACTTTGTTCTCATGTTGCACCGTTCTTAATTTTTTGCACGCGATACAAAATATTTCTGCCGGACATATTCAATGACACCCGGCATCACGGAAATGATGATAATCGC
>JAKJCH010000233.1:434-1074 GCA_022706565.1 Bacillota bacterium
ACGGCGGGAATGCCGCCGAAGTAATATCCCGCCAGCAGAAAAAGACAAATCCAGGAAATGCCCCCGACAACATTATAGCTGATGAATCGCAGATATTTCATTGTGCCGATACCGGCCACGAAAGGGGCGAAGGTGCGGATAATGGGAATGAACCGGGCGATGATGATGGTTTTGCCGCCGTGCTTTTCGTAAAACTGATGGGTTCGCACAAGGTATTCCCGTTTGAAAAAGCGGCTGTCCGGATAATGAAACACCTTGGGACCGAGAAATTTCCCGATGGAATAGTTGACCGTATCGCCCGCAACGGCGGCAATGCAGAGCGATATCAGTAAAATTTCAATATTCAACGCGCCCTGCGCGGCAAAAGCGCCCAGGGCGAACAAAAGCGAATCGCCGGGTAGAATGGGTGTGACCACCAGGCCGGTCTCGCAAAAAATAACGAGAAACATGATGACGTAGGCCCAAATGCCGAAACTCTGGATAATCAGCGGCAGGTATTTGTCCAGATGAAGGAAAAAATCTATAAGGTGGAAGAGCACGTCCATAAGTAATGTACGATGAAAACCTCAAAATATAAATAAATGTGACGTTACCGTATAGAGAAGAACCTCCGGCCTGTCAACCTGAAAAAGATTTTTTC
>JAKJCH010000234.1 GCA_022706565.1 Bacillota bacterium
GGGCCGGGTTACCTTGCTACCCGTCCGTCTTTTGCCACAATCCTACCGCCCACTATCGTCATGCATGGCCAGCCTTTGAGCTCCATCCCTTTGAACGGCGTGTTCTTGCCGCGCGAGTAGAACTTGCGCGCGTCCACAGTTCGAACCAGATCGGGGTCGATAACGGTGACGTCGGCAGGCGCGCCGCAGGTAAGGGTCCCAAGGTACGGCACGGCTCGGCCTGGCGTCTGTATGGCGCAGGGGCCGGGTGTAGCCTTCGAAGAGCTGATTGAGGCCTCCTGAGCTTGTCTACTTGCCTTGCCCTCTACAATGACTCCTGCTGGACCTGTGGTGAATAGCTCCACCATTCTGGCGATATCGAGCAACCCCGGGCCAACCAGGGTGTCCATGATCACGGCCACGGCGGTCTCGAATCCGGATATTCCGAACGAGGCCAGGCCGTACTCGCAGTCTTTGCTCTCAAAGTGGTGTGGCGCGTGGTCGGTGGCGATGCAGTCTATCAGGCCGGAAGTCAGCGCTTCGCGGAGCGCGGCCACGTGCTCTTCGGAGCGCAGGGGCGGATTGACCTTGGTGTCGGTATCGTAGGAGCCGACAACCTCGTCGGTTAGGGCCAGGTGGTGCGGTGTAGCTTCGCACGTAACCGCGAGGCCCGAAGCCTTAGCTCGCTTGACTGCCTCCAGCGCTCCCTTGGTCGAGATGTGGCATATGTGCAGCCTGCCGCCGGTAAGGCGCGCGAGTATAAGATCGCGTGCGACCATGATCTCCTCAGCCTCAGCCGGAATTCCCTTGAGGCCGTAGACTGTGGAGTAGTATCCTTCGTGCATCTGTCCAGCGGACAGGCTCGCATCCTCGCAGTGCGACAGGACCGGAATGCCAAACAGGCGCGAATACTCCAGCGCGTGGCGCATTACGTCTGAGCGCAAAACTGATTTACCGTCGTCGGACACTGCGATGCAGCCTGCAGCCACCAGTTCTCCCATCTCGGCGAGCTCGTCGCCGGCCTGTTTCTTGGTGATGGCGCCTATGGGCAGCACGTTGACCAGACCGACTTCCTGCGCCCGTCGT
>JAKJCH010000235.1:0-336 GCA_022706565.1 Bacillota bacterium
GGATCCAGCACAGTCATAACAACAGGGGACCCATCCCTTACGCAGGTCCCCGAGACGTGCCGTCCATATTTGTCTTCCGTAGTCTGATTACCGAATTCGAAGCGGGAAGCCAGCGTGTCTCCAAGCATGTTGCCCTCTTTCTAATGAGCCACTGGGTGCTCGCCAGTGGGTGTTATCTGACAAGTTTTCAAAACCGTCCCATTCTATCCACGGCCTATGAGATTTGGCAAGGCCAATTAGCTAAAAAAGCCGACTCAACTTTACTTCAGTTGTGACAGTTCTTCAATCGATAGAATTTAGCTTTTAAGCGCGCCCGGAGGGATTCGAACCCCCAAC
>JAKJCH010000235.1:385-1045 GCA_022706565.1 Bacillota bacterium
AATAACACTGGCAACATCCTGAAATTCCAATCAAAGACCAGGATGTTTTCAAAACCAGCCTTGGCGGAGAGAGTGGGATTTGAACCCACGGTACAGGTCAACCCCGTACACTCGCTTAGCAGGCGAGCGCCTTCAGCCACTCGGCCATCTCTCCAACAAGCGAAGTTGCCACATGCGGCGGAGGTAGGATTCGAACCCACGGGACTCGTCGTCCGACGGTTTTCAAGACCGCTGCCATCGTCCACTCGGCCACTCCGCCATTTCAAAGAACACAAGGACGGTGAATTATAGTGTGAAAAATAAATCATGCAACAATTGCTGGCCAAAAATCGCCCTTTGTTTGATGTCAAAGGTCGTCGATGAGGCCCTAGCCAAGGGCGTTTTATCTATCTTCCAGCCAAAAATGGTTTGATGGCCCGATCAAGAATGCCCAAGGCGAATGCTATAGTAAGCCCATAGTTGGTTATTGGGACGTTTTGGTTATGGCATTCCAACAGTCGGCTTAGCATCGCCTTTTTGTTCCACATGCAAGCGCCGCAGTGAACGACGAGCTTGTATGGGGACAAATCATTTGGAAAATCGCGCCCTTGAGCGTGGGAAAATTCCAGCTGGCCGCCGACGAATTTGTTTAACAGCGCCGGAATTTTTACATTACCGATG
>JAKJCH010000236.1 GCA_022706565.1 Bacillota bacterium
AACGACCACTTTTTTGACGCCCGTTTTTTTGAGTCGCAGGGTTTCCAGAATCGTTTCAATAGATTCTTCTTTTGCCGGTTGAATGAAACCGCAAGTATTGATAATAACGGCGTCCGCTTCCGCCGGATCGGCTTTGAATTCCATTCCAGCCTGCATTAGACCGCCTTTTAGAATTTCGGAATCCACAGTATTCTTCGGGCAACCGAGAGAGATAATGGCAAAAGACCGAACAGCTGGTATCAGAGACATTAATGAGCTAATTTTCTACTAAAGAAAAGTATCCAAGAGAATTTTATGAGTTTTTATAGGCATTTAAGGATTATACTGTGATCAATTTTAATCTATTCATTCAATGTTTAATAGATCGCGGATATACTGATTCGGATCGAACTCCACTAAATCGGTTAATTTTTCACCAATGCCCAAGAAGCGAATCGGAATATTCAACTCGCGATGAATGGCAAGAGCAATTCCGCCTTTGGCGGTGCCATCCAATTTGGTCAGGATTAGCCCAGTTATCCCAATGGCTTTCTGGAATTCTCGCGCTTGCAATATTCCGTTCTGCCCGACGGTGGCATCCAGTACCAGCCAGACTTCGTGCGGGGCATCGGGAATTACCTTACCAATGACGCGCTTGACCTTGGCTAATTCTTCCATAAGGTTGGACTTTGTGTGCAAGCGACCAGCGGTGTCAATCAGAAGAATATCGGCATCGCGTGCTTGAGCGGCGCGAGCGGCATCGAAAGCAATGGCTGAAGGGTCTTTGCCCTGTGGATTACCTATAAACTCTACTCCGCTCCTTTCAGCCCAGATTCGCAACTGTTCATAAGCCGCCGCTCGGAAAGTGTCGGCGGCACAAATCAATACGCGCTGACCTTCGCTCGCATATTTTGCGGCCAATTTGCCGATCGTAGTGGTTTTGCCGGTGCCATTGACTCCGACGATTAGAATTACAGTCGGTTTGGTAAAATTGCTCTTCGTCGTTACGGCCGGCTGAATTAATGCGCTTAGCTCGTTCTGCAGAATTTCATTCA
>JAKJCH010000237.1 GCA_022706565.1 Bacillota bacterium
CAAACAAACACTCGCTAACGTGCAGTGCTATGCCCTCTGCTCTATTCTTTTTTTTATTACCTCCCCGTATTCCGAACATCTAACAGGACGAACATTAACCATTTGTCGTGCAAGATCATAGGTGACAATCTTGTTACCTACCGTTTCCTCTATTGCATATTCAAGAATATCTGCTGCCTTTTCAAGGTTGATATGTCTGAAGAGCATCGCTCCGCATAGAAGGAATGACGTTGGATTTGAAAGGTCCTTTCCTGCATATTTTGGAGCACTCCCATGGGTCGGTTCAAAAATTGCCACATTATCACCAAAGTTAGCTCCAGGCGCAACTCCCAGACCTCCTATAAGGGCTGCACAAGCATCAGACAGATAATCACCATTAAGATTCGGGCACAGAAGAATATCATAATCTTCGGGCCTTAAAATAACTTGTAAAAACATATTGTCGGCTATTCGGTCATTGAAAAGAATTTTATCCTTTTCACCAGAAAAAGTTAACTTGTCAGCGTAGCCCCTTGCTACCTCATATGCCCATTCTCTAAAGGCGCCTTCTGTGTATTTCATGATATTGCCCTTATGAACAACTGTCACTGCCTTCCTGTTATTCTTGATGGCGTAGTCAAGAACCCACCTGGTAAATCGTGCAGTACCTGTCCTGCTTATCGGTTTGACACCTACACCGGTATCATCAGTTAGGCTAACCCCCATTTTTTCTCTGAGAAATGTAAGGAATATCAATGACTCTTTACTCTCAGCCCTCCATTCTATCCCTTTGTAAAGGTCTTCTGTGTTTTCTCTGAAAATAATAAAATTAACATGTTCGGGCTTTTTCAGCGGACTCGGAAGCCCTGGCAAAAATCTGATGGGACGCATACAAACATAAAGATCAAATATTTGGCGTAGATATACATTTACGCTTCTAAAACCTCCTCCAACAGGTGTTGTTAGGGGCCCTTTAATTGCCACCTGGTGCGCCTTAACAGTCTGCAAGGTTTCTTCGGGGAGAAGTTCACCTGTTTTTGCAAGAGCCTTTTCTC
>JAKJCH010000238.1 GCA_022706565.1 Bacillota bacterium
TTGAGCTCTACGCACTGAAATATTCCATTTTTTTGCAGCCTCTTGGGCTGTAATGTAATCCATCACTCAACATCCCACCTGTAAAATTTAACAGTCTACTTTACTTATTTTATTCGTTATAACGTCATAAATCAATACAAAACGCACAAATAGTTCAAGTGTTTCTTATTGGATAAATCCTTTAGTTCCTTATAACTCTTTATAATACTTCTTTTTTCACCTGTAGATTTCAAGGGAATGCACTTTTGGTCTGATCCCCATCTCACAACTGTCACGAAGGATTATGAATCGACTAAAAAAACCAACAGTATTATTTGTGTATAGGCTATCTACAAAATTAGAATAGCAAATTGGAACTTTTTACATTTTTTGCCGTCTAAATAGTGTATAATCAATAAATCAAAGCTCACTTAATTGAAAACTTTTGTGAGTTATTTTATAAAATTGAATTATTAGCGCTAAGGGCAAACCTGTCGAAAGGCAGGGACGCAAAGCCAAAGGGTCTACGGTGCTGTTCTACAGCACTATGATAGCCTGGCTGCCGCAGAGACTACATGTGTCTATACCTGCCCTTAGTGGCAGGTTTTTTTGTGTGCATATAAGGAATTTAATTACTAATATGAGAATAATACGAAATCATATGAATTTCGACATAATGTGACCATGATATTGATGATGTCATTATCATAACTTCTGTTTTTCATTTTAGGTAAGTGAGGTCTGACAAATGAAAAATGAATGCGTGTTAAAAAAGCTAAAATAGTAGATGAAAAGGGTTATAGATGCCATATTGATGCCGATGCCGGCTTCTCCAATATGAACATTTACCTTCCACTCTTATGGAATAGAATACGAAATTCAATTATCCTACAATCCAATACATGCCGTATAACCCGGAAAACCGCAATTTGCAATAAGCGAATTGCGGTTTTCTTATTGACAAAATATTTGTTTTTACGACTTTTGGTATGTCGAAATAACTCGTCTATTTTTATTCAATCTTTCAAAGTG
>JAKJCH010000239.1 GCA_022706565.1 Bacillota bacterium
TCCCTATCCAGTTCGTTCAGCATTATATTCCCCAAAAGTGGACTCAGTGGTCCGCCTTGTGGAACTCCCTCTTCTGTTCTCTCAAAGAATCCTTTCCCAGCTATACCTGCATTTAGATATTTGTGTATTAGCGATATTACTTTGCCATCTTTAATTGATCTTGATAGTATTTCTATCAGCTTACTGTGGTTCACCGTGTCAAAGAATTTTTCTAAGTCCATACTTACCACATACACATATCCCTCTTCAACATATTCCTTACATCTTTTCAATGCATCGTGCTGGCTTCTCTTTGGTCTAAACCCGAAGCTGCTCTCCGAAAACTGACATTCATATATCAGTGTCAATTCCTGTGCAATCGCTTGTTGAATAACACGGTCTACCACCGTCGGTATTCCTAGTTTGGTATTTCTACCCTTCGAACTGGGTTTGGTTTGTATTTCCCCACCCTTATCTTCTGGATAAGTTCATCTTGGTTTTCTCTTAGGAAGGGTAAAAGTTCATCTACCTGCATACCATCAATTCCACCTGTTCCTTTATTTGATTTTACTTTCTTATACGCTTTATTTAGGTTATCTCTTCGTAAAATCAATTCCAGTAGATTGTTCGTCCAAAAATCTGTGATGATGTGGTTGTTTTCAGTAATCCTCAAATGAGCGGACGCTTCTGCATGCTCTTTCTGTTCCGCAGATACCCTTTGCAGATAGTCTTCTATATGAAGTTGTCTGTTCTTAAATCTATCATCGGTTACTTTCATTTACTCACATCTCCTAAAGTTCAGTCCTTCCCACCCAGTCTTAAGCCCTTGTGGTACTATGACTTCTGCTGACTTCTCATGATAAATCTTTTTCAACCATAGCCGCAAATATTCTATTGCACTAGCTATGTTCATGAGATATCCCCGGGTACTCACACGCTCTTTCCCTCTTATACTTATTCCATAACTACTAACTACATTTCTGTACAGTTATTGGATTTTGATTTG
>JAKJCH010000023.1 GCA_022706565.1 Bacillota bacterium
TGCTTTTGAGCCTGGCACGAGCTGGCAATCGTATACCCCCAAGCGCATCGTGCCTCCCTTATAATCTATATTCTCTTGCTCTTCCATGAGATGGACAACAGGGTAGAGGGTAACCGGGTCGAATTCAATACTGTTGGCTCCTGGCAGTCCGCAAACATTCCGTCCAAATTCGATTACCGCACACTGCATGCCCAGGCAAATCCCCAGGAATGGTATCCCCATTTTCCTGGCATATCCGGCCGTGGCTATCTTACCTTCAATGCCCCGCTCACCAAAACCTCCTGGCACCAGGATGGCATCAACCCCGTCAAGAAGGGCTGCCGCACCCAACTTCTCAACGTCCTCGGCATCTATCCAGCGGATATCAACCTGACAACTATATTGGAATCCTGCATGTTTCAGTGATTCAACAATGCTTAAATAGGCATCGGGAAGTCCGACATACTTACCAACCAGCCCCAAGGTAATCTTCTTGTCCAGGTTCTGAATGCGGTTAACCATCTCTGCCCATTCATTCAGATCAGCTTCCCCGCACGCGATTCCCAATCGTTTGATTACTTCCCGATCCAGTCCTTCCTGAGCTAGCATTAATGGCACTTCGTATATAGAATGAGCATCACCCAATTCAATGACTGCTTCCTTATCAACGTCACAGAAAAGGGCCAGCTTAGCTTTGATGTCTTCCGACAGTGGTTTGACGGTGCGGCATACCAAAATATCCGGTTGTATCCCGATGCTGCGCAGCTCTTTCACGCTATGCTGACTGGGCTTGGTTTTAAGCTCACCAGCTGCCTCAATGTAAGGGATAAGGGTGACGTGTATGTACATGACCCGGTCTTTGCCCAAGTCAAATTTCAACTGGCGGATCGCTTCCAGAAAAGGCAGGGATTCGATATCTCCAACCGTACCACCGATTTCAGTTATAACTACATCAGGATGGGTGCTGCTCTCTATGGCGACTACTTTTTCTTTTATTTCATTCGTGACATGCGGTATAACCTGTACAGTCTGCCCCAGGTAGTCCCCGCGCCGTTCTTTGTCCAATACTGTCTGGTAAATACGGCCGGTGGTACAATTGGCGAATTGGGTCAGGTTCTCATCCACAAACCTCTCATAATGGCCGACATCCAGGTCCGTTTCCGCACCATCTTCGGTGACAAATACTTCCCCATGCTGATAGGGGCTCATCGTACCGGGGTCTACGTTTATATACGGATCAAACTTCTGTAAGGCCAATTTGAGCCCGCGGCTCTTCAGTAGTCTGCCCAATGATGCGGCTGTAATACCCTTACCCAGAGAAGAGACGACGCCACCGGTAATAAAAATGTACTTTGTCACTTATTCGACCTCTCTTTCCCGAATTGCATCCCAACCTATTGAATTTTAACGCTCCTAACTGAGGCGGGTCAACTAGAAAGATAGTCAAGCACGATGATCCTGGTTTGGCCGCCAATTCCCTCAGCGCTGGTTTCCAGATATGGCTTCTTAACCACCTTGTCATAATAGGATGTGAACTGTTCCAGGGGAGCCAGGCTAAAGGAAAGATGAGGGGTCGAAAAGTGCATGGGAATAACTATCTTGGGGCGTAGTTCTGTAACCAATTCCTGTGCTTCGCTGGCATCGATGGTATACGTTCCTCCTACAGGCACAAGCAGAATATCAACATTCCCTATCTTCTCTATCTGCGCTTTATCCAGCGAATGCCCCAAGTCGCCAAGGTGGGCCAGGCTTAGCCCCTCGGCGTTGATTCTAAAAATAATGTTGGGACCTCTATTCCGGCCGGCCTGATGGTCATGGAAGGTTGCGATCCCTTCCACCTTAATCCCATCGATATCCGTGATTCCAATATCACGTATTACATGTGGGCGCCCCTGTACTGTCTCGACCGCATTATGGTCCCAGTGATCATGGCTTACGGTAACGATATCAGCCTTAAGCGGCTTCAGAGGATAACCCAGTTTATCGTCGAATGGATCGGTAACTATCTTTTTCCCTTCGGTTTGGATTACGAATGAGGCGTGTCCCCTCCACCAGATCTTCATGGCTATACCTCTCTATATATCTTGCTGGAGTCAAAGTACCAATAGCCATCACCTTGGTAAATCAAGCGCTTGTCCAGATTTATTCTGGTATAGATTGAGGTAAGGGTAGCGGCATCTGTCTGCCGGTTCATCCGGTTGGCAATTTCCCGGATCAACTCTGCATAAAATACTGGCTCCTTACGTTCCGACAGTATTTCCAGAGCCCAATCGGATTCACTTTTCTTCCTGCCTTGCATAAGATCCCTCCTACATTTGATCCGGCGCTGATACACCGATTATTTTCAATCCGTTACTGATGGTAATCCTAATCGTTTCCATAAGCAGCAGACGGGCATCCTGCAGTGCGCCATTCTCGTTCAATACGCGATGGTGATTGTAAAAACTATGGAATAGTCCAGCCAGATCCAGCACGTAGCGCGCAATCCGCTGTGGTGCCATGGTACGAGCGGCTGCGGCAACCTCCTGGGGAAAATCAGCAATCTTCCTCAGGATTTGCAGTTCTTCTGGTCCCAATAAGGTATAATCCACCTCTTTAGGAGTTTTTAAATCAAGACCAGCTGCCCGGGCTTGGCGAAAGATACTCTGGATGCGGGCATGAGCATACTGAACATAATACACCGGATTTTCTTGGTTTTTCTGTTTGGCAAGATCAAGGTCGAATTCCATCTGGCTGTCCGCACTGCGCATCACAAAGAAAAACCGGGCGGCATCCTTACCGACTTCTTCAATCAATTCATCCAGGGATACGGTAGTTCCGGTTCGTTTAGACATGCGGACAACGATTCCACCCCGATATAAGCGTACCAGTTGCATCAATAATATCTCCAGCCGGTCCGGATCATATCCTAGGGCCTGAAGCGCCCCCTTCATACGGCTTACATGACCATGATGGTCTGCTCCCCAGACATCAATGACCCGATCAAATCCTCGCTCGAATTTATTTTTATGGTATGCAATATCAGCAGCAAAATAAGTGGGTAATCCGTTAGCCCGGACCACCACCTCGTCTTTTTCGTCGCCAAAAAGAGTGGACTTGAACCATAGAGCACCCTCTTCTTCGTATATATAGCCTTTCTGGCGTAGTTCATCGATGGTCTGCATAATCTGACCTGATTCATGCAGTGTTCTTTCACTGAACCAAACATCGTAGTAAATACCAAAATTAGCTAACGTGGTTTTAATGTATGCTAATTTTTCCTTAAGAGCATAATCCACCACAAAAGCCTGCCTGGCCTGAGAGTCCATCGACAGCAGAGTATCTTTGTATTCACGTATTATGTTCTTGACCGTATCGACAACATCTTGCCCAGCGTATCCTTCGTCTGGAAAATCAATTTTAGCCCCCATCAATTGAAGATACCTAGCTTCAAGGGACTGACCGAATATTTCTATCTGGTTGCCGGCATCGTTGATATAAAATTCCCTTTCCACTTCGTATCCGGCAAAGGCCAGCGCATTGGCCAAACTATCGCCAATCGCCCCGCCTCGAGCATTGCCCATATGAAGATTGCCGGTCGGATTGGCGCTGACAAACTCCACCTGTACCTTCTTGTTTTGGCGAGCGCTACTGCCATACCTTTCGCCCATACTCAACACCAATGACGGCACCTTATATAGCCATGACTGGTCCAGAAAGAAATTGATAAATCCAGCTCCCGCTATCTCCACTCTGGTAAGCTCAGGTACCAGACTAAAGTCCATCTGGGTCTTGATTATTTCCGCAATCTGGCGGGGGGCCATCCGGGCCTGCCGGGCTAAGAGGAGGGCGGCATTAGTGGAAAAATCACCATGTCCCTCATCGCGTGGTACTTCTATGACGTATTCGGGCACACTCTCAAATCTGAGCATTTCGGCTTCTCGGGATTTCTTAAGTGCTTCCGCCACGAGATGATTTAGCCCGTCCCGCAATTTTTGTATCGGATCCATCTTTGACCTCCTTTATTTGATCCGGCTGATGAAAGGCCGATTTCGTAGGGCTTCGTTACCGCCTTAGGCAGCCCTGTAAATATTTCAAGGCAAAACATCAATTGCTTAGAAACTCATCTGTTGTTGTCCATTAATTGATTTCTTAATTATAACCCGGACTGGTCGGATCAATACCGTATCGGGACCGGAACTCAAATCAGATACTTCCCTGCTTATAAAACCAGACTTACGGTACGGTCCGGAAAAGTACGATGCAAGACTACATCCTCGCCCACCGCACAATTATGGTCGTGCAGAACATCGCTCACCGTGCGTTCGGCCAGTTGGGGAAGATTATTGTGCTGGCTGAGATGGGCCAGAAATACCTGCATATGACGCACGCGAGGGATTCTTGCTAAAAGATAGCCGGCCTCATAATTGGACAAATGGCCCTGTTTCCCTCTGATCCGCTGCTTAAGGTAGTAAGGGTAGGGCCCAGTCTGCAGCATCTGCGGATCGTGGTTGGACTCGAGCACAGCGACGTCAGCATAAGCCACGGCTTCGGCGACCGAACGAGTTATCATTCCTAAGTCGGTAGCCACGACCCATTTATAATCTTTGTAATAAAAACCGTATCCTACCGGATCCACGGCATCATGCGAAATAGGAAAGGGGATTACCTGCAAAGCTCCGAAATCAATCTTATCGCCGATTTCCCGGCGACATTCACGGGGGAGACTATGGGCCTCGGTCATACAAGCCCAGGTAGCCGGTCGGGCATATACGGGCACCCGATGTTTTTTGACCAGCACCGGTACCCCCTTAATATGATCTGAATGCTCATGGGTGATCAATATCCCATCCAGATCACCCACAGTAACGCCAACAGCGGCTAATCCCCGCTCTATCCGCCGGCAACTGATGCCGGCATCCACTAATATCTTACGGCCGCCCATCTCCACCAAAACAGCGTTGCCGGTGCTACCACTGGCCAATATATGTATCTGCATCCTATCGGGAGCCTCTTCTCATATGTAATTTCATCCTTCATTATACTAACAAGTTCCCAGATTTTCACCGCGAAATGATAGCATATAAACAGCCCGCTGCTTACGAAACCTCGTTAGGGGCGGGCTGTTCGTCTATATTTGCCGCCATGGCCGTTAATTAATAACATCACCATGTACTCACTACTGGTTCGATCTATTCTCCTTCTGAATCTTGGCCCAGGTATCGCGCAGAGAGACTATGCGATTGAACACCAAATGCCCTTCCTGGCTGTCGATGGCGTCTGCGCAGAAGTAACCCTGCCTCAGAAATTGGAAACGGCTTCCTGGTTCTGCGGCAGCCAAACTCGGTTCCACCCTACAATCATCAAGGACTCGGAGGGAATCTGGATTCAGCTGTGACTTGTAGTCCGCCCCCTCTTCTTCACAATCATCAGGGTCTTCACTGGTAAACAAGTGGTCGTAAAGCCTTACTTTAGCTTTTATGGCGTGCTGGGCCGATACCCAGTGGGAGGTCCCCTTTATTTTCCTTCCGCTAGTAGCTCCGCCGCTGCGGCTGTCGGGGTCATAGCTGCAATGCAGTTCTATTATGGCTCCATTCTCATCCTTCACCACTTCTTCACACTTAATGATGTAAGCGCTTTTCAGCCGTATCTCACCACCTGGCGAGAGACGGAAGAATTTCTTGGGCGGATTTTCCATGAAGTCTTCCTGCTCAATGAAAATCTCTCGAGAGAATGGGATTTGCCTGCTCCCCATAGATGGGTTTTCCGGGTTGTTTTCGGCTTCCAGCCATTCAACTTGATCTTCTGGATAGTTGTCGATAATTACCCGCAAGGGACGCAAAACCGCCATAACACGAGGTGCATGCTGGTTTAGCTGCTCGCGTATGCAATGTTCCAACAATGCAATATCAACCACGCTGTCACGTTTGGCTACACCGATGCGGTCACAAAAATCGCGGATGGATTCAGGGGTATATCCTCGGCGCCTAAGACCGGAGATAGTTGGCATACGAGGATCATCCCACCCGTCAACATAGCCCTCCATAACCAATTCACGCAGTTTACGCTTGCTCATCACGGTGTGGGACAGGTTTAACCGAGCAAATTCAATCTGCTGAGGCCGCCCTTTGGCATCCCCGGAGTAGTCCACCTTATCCAGAACCCAGTCATAGAGGGGACGGTGGTCAGCAAACTCTAGTGTACAGATGGAATGGGTGATGCTTTCCAAGGCATCGGAAATGGGATGGGCGTAATCATACATGGGATATATACACCAGTTATCACCGGTTCTATGATGGGTAGACCGCAAGATTCGGTAGAGCACCGGATCCCGCATATTCAGGTTTGGGGAGGCCATATCGATCTTGGCCCGCAACACCCGCGACCCGTCTGGGAACTCACCTTCTCTCATACGTTGGAACAAATCCAAATTCTCTTCAATACTGCGATTTCTATAGGGGCTATCCTTACCGGGTTCGGTCAGTGTCCCCCGATATTCGCGTATTTCCTGGGCACTTAGGTCGCAGACATAAGCGTTCCCAGATTTTATGAGTCCCAAGGTAAATTCATATAGCTTATCGAAATAGTCAGAGGCATAGAATAGTCGATCTTCCCAATCAAAACCCAGCCATTTAACGTCTGCCTGTATTGACTCCACATACTCGATATCCTCTTTGCTGGGATTGGTGTCATCGAAACGCAGGTTGCACAAACCTTTATTGGCAATCGCCAGGCCAAAATTGAGACAGATGGCTTTGGCATGGCCAATATGCAAATAACCGTTGGGTTCTGGAGGAAATCGGGTATGAACTCTACCATCATTTTTACCGTTCTTTAGGTCTTCGTTGATAATGTTTTGAATGAAATTGGTTGACAGGGGCGGATTATCTTTGTTCATGCCCATTACTCCTCAGTATTAGTTAATCCAAACCTACCTACAACTACAAAGTCATGGTCTGGTTGATGGTTGTAGACTACAACGCCTTTGCTCTTTTTAACATTTTACAATGGACGTGTCAAATCGCAACCCATCCAGGCCCATCTCAAAATGGTCTGATTTGTTGGCTAGCAATCATATACATTTGATGATAATTATTATTATAATAACAATATCGTCCGCACGATGTTTTTTCACAACTACTGAATTTTAAAGCGAGGCAAGACTCATGGCAAGATGTGCGTACTGCAAAAGAAAGCCTGCCGACCAAAGAACAGCGGTTCGTATCATAGGGAAAAGCAAAAAGTACACCCGGGAACTGCCCTATTGTTCCGAGCGCTGCAAGCAGGACCTCCACTCTTTTATTGATTCCCATAACCATGCGGTCCCGCGGTTTAAGAACATCTTGATGATCTGGACGGTGATCTTTTTTGGAGCCTTGCTGGTGCAGTTAATTACCGGCAATCCTCTTTTCAAATATATCATAACCCCTGCGCTAGCAGCTTTCATTGGCCTTGTTTTCATAGTGTATCCCTCTGGTTTCATGGAACTGAAATACTACGAACGGGTAGGAATCAAGTGGTTCAGTCTGTATGTACGCATCACCGGCTTCATTATCATTGGCGCTGCTGCCAGTATAGTATTACAGGCTTATTAGCTGCTGTTTTTCCCGATGTTGCTGCCGCAAAGACCCTCTTCATACTCAACACCAGCTATATCTTTTTCGGTTCCAGTCATGCTAGAATATTCGGTAACGGTCAGAATAAATTACCATCAAAGCCGCCATACCCAGGAGGCAGAGCATGTCAATTAATGATCATTTTTCAGCAATCGGCGAATTGAATAACATCGATTTCACCATTGCAGCTCAGGACACTATTAATGAGTTCAGTAATGTAACGGTTCGGAAGCGCGGTAATTTCATTCATATCCAGCTGACTTTATTGGTAGAGCCACAACGCAGCTTCAGCCGTGCCTGGAAGACTGGGGTGGCCCTTGATGCCAGTACCTCGATGAAGGTCGAGTATGGCCGACGGGTAATCGGTTCAATCCCATATAAACACTATAATGATTATCTGAATAAGGGCTGGATCAGCTCGGAAAACCGTGATGGACGCAGGGCAAAGTCCTTGCAGCGGCCGGCTGTCAACGACGCTTTGGCAAAGGGCTTTATTCGTCTATCACCTAATACTCTGGATTTCATTGCGCCAGAATTGATAACCTATCTAGCCGGTCAGATGGATTTAGATGCTTCAACCCATCTTATCTATTGGAGCGGGGGTAATGGGAGCCAACTGGAAACGGTGGGTGACCTGAAGGTTAATGAAGCTGCCAGCTTGACCATAGACGGTCCGAATCACATGATGTTTGGCGATAGATCCCTTCTGTTGCCAGCGCTTAAATACTATGCCGATAAATTTCAAGCCGCTCCCCTTGCAATGGTTGTGTTTATAACCGATGGTCAAATCGATGATTTAAATGATGTTAAGCGGTATACAAACCAATTAGCCAGTGAAATAGTCTACAACCATCGCAATTGTCTTAAATGTATCCTGGTTGGAGTTGGCGAAGCCATCGATGAGTTTACATTGAAACAATTGAGCAGTCATGATACCGATACCCATGTCAATTTGTGGGATTATATGATTGTCTCCGAGCTTCAGGACGTTTTGAAGATTTTTGGCGAAGTAGTCCGGGACAGCCAGATTGTGGCCCCCAGTGGCGCTGTATACGATTCCAGCGGTAAACAGGTCAGGCTTTTTCCCCGTGGCCTTCCCAGCCGAATTGGATTTACTCTACCCGTTACCTCCGCATGGTTTGAAATTGAGATAAACGACCAACGCCTTCGCCAGTCAGTCACGGTTCCCCCCTATATTTTAAGGGGATGACCTTGCCTTAAAATGTGTCTGTAGCACTGCCTCCACCAACAGGAGCAGACGGCAAATAGACGTTTTTTTTCTTCCCATTGCGAAGGAATTGCAAAAAGGGATTTCGGTTCCAATCCGAAATCCCTTGTAAATCCTAAAATGGCGGAGAGGGCGGGATTCGAACCCGCGAGGCAGGTATTAGCCGCCTACTCGATTTCCAATCGAGCGCCTTCAGCCAAGCTCAGCCACCTCTCCAGCGTTTTCGTTTACAGCCAACTTGACCACAAGTGGGCTACTATTATGACGACTTTAGTATTGTACCTCATCCGATGAAGGCCCGCAAGTCCTCAGATACTAAATTGCTGCCAGTGGGAATTTATGGTTTTTGCCCCTGCACAGGTTTGCTTGTCCTCGAGCATCTAATTCTTGGCTTCTCAAGACTTCAACTTGTATCAGCGCCCGTGCCGGGCATACCATAGAAAAGCCGGCGAGTAAACCTCACCGGCTTTCGTCATTTATCAACGCACATTCCGGGGCAAATACCAATTGGTACAAAGCTCCGGTCCTATTTAATCATGGGGCTGCCGGTCGGCATGATGGTTCGACCGAACGTACTATTAACCCAGATCGCACTAGCCATATAAACACCCAATAATCCAACTCCGCCCAACAGATAGGCTGCAATCGGTTTCCACGGGGTAGCCCCAATCCAGCCACCGTCCATGAGAGCCACTAAGATCGCGGCTGGCGTCAGCAATATGAGGATTAGGCCCATGACTGTATTGGATGATTTCATGTAGACCGGGGTTAAAAAGATAAGGGCTATGGATAAGATTATCCAAGCATATCCGTCAATGTGTGCATCAAGGGGGATCGGGAATTTGTAAGCTGCACCAAAATATTTGACAAACATCTCCAGCCCACCAGCCAGCATGAAAAAGCCCGAGAAGAATAAGAACACGTTACCTCCGACAAGAGCGCCTTCCTTAAGTTCAATTACACCTACCGTAAACTGAACCAAAGCTCCGCCCATCAACCAGCAACCCAAAAGGGGTAAAGCCCCTGCACTTACAGAACCAGACAAAAGTGCATAAAAAGTGAGACCTGCGACACCCAATGCTACTAGTCCAGCCGGGGCGGGATTAGCCCATCCGCTTCCATGTCCTGACATCTGAAATCCTCCTTACGTTTTAATTTTCCGTTCCGCTACCAATCCAGCTCAAGGTTAAGGTGAGGATTCAATGATGTTTATGAAACAATGGCTTGTTTCAATTATGTAGCAAACCTTTCCTTAAGCTACTTCCCTGAAAAAATGAAAAGAGGCGTTGTCCAAGGGATTGATCGTGGCACTAGGTTTCCCGCACGTTCTTTCCGCAACACCTCCTTTAGTAATAGATTTTATGACCTGTTACTTTCGGATATGCTTATTTTATTGGCTATCAAACATTACGTCAACAAATTTTTTGATTTGTATCCTAATCAGCTTGGGAGTGGTTCCAGTTGCTGGTGCATGTAATAAGCTATCCCAACAGTATTATTGCGGACACGCTCTTGCTCAAATGTCGTCGTTCTCATTTTGTTTTCCATTGATGCTTAGGATCCCACTAGGGCGTTGTCTTAAAAATCAAAAAACCGACCCTTGGCTAAATGATCGGTTCTTGTTATCTGGCGGAGAGACAGGGATTCGAACCCTGGAGGCGGGGATTAGCCGCCTACTCGATTTCGAGTCGAGCGCCTTCAACCGAACTCGGCCATCTCTCCATGCGATATTATTTTTTCTCGCCGTGTAATTGGGTATCCCTTAATCGGGCAAAAAACTGCTTCATCAGACGGGTACACTCTTCCCCTAATACATCAGGGATTACTTCTACTTGGTGATTCAAGCCTGGATACCTGACCAAGTCGATCACGGACCCAGCCGCCCCCGCCTTTTGGTCGCGGCTGCCATAAACCAAACGCTGTATACGAGCATTTATCATTGCCCCTGCACACATGGGGCATGGCTCCAGGGTGCTATAAATAGTAACATCTTGGAGCCGCCAACGTTTTAAGTATTGGGCTGCTCTTTGCAGAACTAGTAACTCCGCATGGGCAGTAGCATCCTGGCGCCGCTCCTTTTCGTTATGAGCCCGAGCGATTATCCCATCTTGCCAAACAGCCACTGCGCCTACCGGAATCTCCCCGGCCGCAAAGGCCACCTGCGCCAATTGCAACGCCTGGCGCATGTATTCATTTTCCCTCATGAAGGGATTCACCACCAAAATGGTGCGCCCGAAGGGACTCGAACCCCTGGCACACGGTTTAGGAAACCGTTGCTCTATCCTGCTGAGCTACGGGCGCATGCTTTGTTGCGATAACTTAATAACGGCTGGAACCGGGTTCATATTAAAATAGGAAAACCTATGTTTTCCTTATTATCTATCCTGCCTTAAATTGTATGGCGCGCCCTGAGGGATTCGAACCCCCGACCTCCAGGTTCGTAGCCTGTCACTCTATCCAGCTGAGCTAAGGGCGCTTGTTTCCGGGTATCAGAGCAAATAAATGGCGGAGAGAGAGGGATTCGAACCCTCGATACAGTTACTAGCCGTATACTCGCTTAGCAGGCGAGCGCCTTCAGCCTACTCGGCCATCTCTCCATAAATATCACTGGCGGAGGAGGTGGGATTCGAACCCACGGAACCCGCAAAGGTTCAACGGTTTTCAAGACCGCCTCCTTCAACCGCTCGGACACCCCTCCACTAGAAGGATACACTGATTAAATCAGTGCAAAAGCAAGTATAGCACAGTTTCAAGGACGTTGTCAATCGCCCTTGCCCCTGACCTATTTGATTCGTTCCAAGCCCCCCATATAGGTCCTCAGGATCGGAGGGATTATTACCGATCCATCTTGCTGTTGATAGTTTTCCAGTATAGCTGCTACCGTCCGCCCCACCGCTACCCCAGAACCGTTCAAAGTGTGGACATACCGTATCTTCTCTTTAGAAGCCGGCCGGTAGCGGATATTAGCCCTCCGGGCCTGGAAATCCAGACAATTGGAGCAGGACGATATTTCTTTATAGTCATTGTAGCTGGGCATCCATACTTCAATGTCATACGTTTTGGCTGAGGAAAACCCCATGTCACCCGTACTTAACAAAACAACCCGATATGGAAGCCCCAGCAATTGCAACACTGTTTCTGCATCTCGAGTCATAGACTCCAATTCCTCAAAGGACTTATCTGGCGTAGATAGCTTGACCAATTCTACCTTATTAAATTGATGCTGGCGTATCACTCCACGGGTATCACGACCATGCGATCCTGCTTCAGCCCTGAAGCAGGCGGTATAGGCAGTCATATAGCGCGGCAGGTCTTTTTCCTCTAGTATCTCTTCACGATAAAGATTAGTAAGTGGGACTTCCGCAGTCGGGACGAGGTACATCTCTCGCCCCTCCACTTTGAACATATCGTCGGCAAATTTAGGCAACTGACCGGTCCCTACCATGCATTCCCGATTGACCATAAAGGGAGGGAAGATCTCTTCATAACCATGTTTATAGACATGGGTGTCAAGAAAGAAATTAATAATCGCTCTTTCCAGTCGGGCCCCTAATCCTTTATAGACGGTGAACCGAGCTCCGGATAATTTGGCAGCTCTCTCGAAATCCAGAATCCCCAGTTTGGGCCCGATATCCCAGTGGGCTTGGGGTTCAAACTCAAATTGGCATGGCTCACCCCAGTTCCGTACTTCTTGGTTGCTTTGCTCATCAGACCCTACTGGCACTGAGGCATCTGGAATATTGGGAACATTAAGCATTATGTTCTCTATGGAAGTCTCGACCTCATGCAATTTCTGGTCCAGCTCTTTAATCTTTTGTCCGGCTTGCCGGACCCTTTCCACCAGTTCTTCAACATCTTGCCCCTGCTTCATCTTTTGCCCGACTTGCTGGGAGGCTTGGTTGCGGAACTTCTTTATTTCTTCAGCCTCCACCAGCAATGTTCTCCTTTGGGAGTCCAGAGCTAAAAAGTTCTCCAGCAGCCCGATTTGGTTTCTATTACGAAGGGCGGTCTCGACCAGCTCGGGATTGGCCCGGACCATTTTGGCATCCAACATTCCTTTCCCTCCTTCGGATTCTAATCTTCCCACACTTGACAGTTGATTGTGCGGCTACCTTAGAAATGAAGTAATATAGGCCGCCCCAGAATGCCGTCTAATTTCCCTAATCGATTGAGGGCATCATCTTCCACCTTATTATCCACATTCAGCAACATAATAGCTTTCTCGCCGCTAGCATGTGGGGCTACCTTCATCCCTGAAATATTTATACCCTCATCACCCAAGGCGGTAGCAAAGGGACCAATCACTCGAGGACGATCTTCGTTCTCTGCTATCAGCACATACCCTGATAAATTGGTTTCCGTTTCGTAACCGTTGATATCAACCAACAGTGGGTTGCGCGCCCGGGACAAGGTTCCCTCGATCTCCAGCTGATTCTTGGCGCTAATAATCTTGACCGAAATAAGGTTCTTGTATCGCTTGGGGCTCACGTCTTCCTTAATGTCGAAGATCTTTATTCCCCGGTCTTCCGCTGTAAGGCGTGCATTTACATAGTTGACCTTTTCCCACATGACTGGTTCCAACAGGCCTTTAAGAAAACCTATCGTCAATATCTCAGTTTCGTTAACGGTGATCGGTCCGCTATAGGTAATTTCAACCCTGGAAACCGGTGCTTTGTACATTTGATAGTAAATCTTGCCCATCTTCTCCGCCAGCGTAATATATGGGCGGAGGTATTCTAACTCATCGCTTAGGACTGTCGGCAGGTTTACCACGTTGGGGACGATGCCTCCCTCCAGTGCTTTAATAACCTGTTCGGCAATTGTCTCACCCACCCTCTTCTGGGCTTCGTGGGTGTCGGCTCCCAGATGGGGGGTACAGACGGTATTGCTAAAGTTGAATAACGGGTTATTGTAAGCCGGCTCTTTCTCGTAGACGTCCAACCCCGCTGAGGCTACTTTACCGCTCTCCAAAGCTCTGCACAAAGCCGCCTCCTCGATTATTCCGCCCCGAGCGCAATTGACTACCCGCACCCCGTCCTTAGCCAAGGCTAGAATCCTATCGTCGATCATGTGCATCGTCTCTTCATTTCGGGGAGTATGAACCGTAAGTATGTCTGCTTCGCGAATGAGATCCTCCAATGTGTCCTTCTTCTCAGTTCCAAATCTTTCAAACCGCTCATCGGAAATATAAGGGTCATAGGCTATTACTTTCATATTGAAAGCCCGGCAGCGAGTGGCTACCATGGAGCCAATTCTGCCCAATCCAACTATTCCTACGGTTTTGCCATATAATTCGGCGCCTCTAAATGGGGAACGGTCCCAAGTACCCGCTTTTAGGACATTGTTGGCCCAAGCCGTATTACGAACCGATGATAATAGCAAACTCATGGTCTGCTCAGCCGCTGAAATAGTATTGCTGTCAGGGGTATTGGCCACTATTATTCCATAGCGAGTACAGACATCCACGTCGATGTTGTCCACGCCGTTGCCGGCCCGGCCTACCACTTTTAATCGGGTTCCCCGCTTTATCAATTCTTCGTTTACCTTGGTTACGCTTCTTACAA
>JAKJCH010000240.1 GCA_022706565.1 Bacillota bacterium
GCATTTAGTATGATTATTATTATTACCAGGGTCCATACCAGCAGGAAAGTGGTATTCTGAGGAATGCCGGAAAGTCCTACGGCCTTACCCCCGGGTTCGAAGTTTAAGAAAAAGACCCGGATGATTTCCGCAAAACCGATGGTAACCATCGCCAGGTAATCACCTTCCAGACGCAGAGTAGGTATACCGATAAGAAATCCAAAGAAAGCTGCTGCCATTGCTCCTCCCAGCAATGACAGGAAAAAGGGGCTGCCCATCTGCATAGAAAGGATAGCGGAAGTATAAGCTCCAATGCTCATAAAACCAGCATGTCCCATGGATAACTGTCCGGTAACCCCGGTAATTAAATTTAAGCCCAAAGCCAGGATAATGTTAATGCCAATCAGCATCAAGATACGAAGGTAATAAGGGTCGATATACTGAGATATTAGTGCGTCCATTGCCAGTTCACCTACACCTTTTTGGTAATCTTTTGCCCCATAATACCCTGGGGACGAATAATTAGAACCAGGATAAGGATGCCAAACGCTATAGCATCTTTATAGGATGAGGAGAGAAAGGCTACCCCCAGGATTTCCAATACCCCCAGGGTAAGCCCTCCAATCATGGCTCCCGGGATGGAGCCAATTCCGCCCAAAATCGCGGCGGCAAAAGCCTTTAATCCGGCCATAGTACCCATGTAAGGCCAGACCGCATTATAATAAATGCCTACCATAACCCCACCCGCAGCAGCCAGGGCCGAACCTATGGCGAAGGTAATGGAAATAATCCGGTTAACATTAATACCCATTAAATAGGCGGCCTCCAGGTCCTGAGAACAGGCCCGCATAGCCTTACCCACCCTGGTTTTTTGCACTAATAACTGCAAGCCTATCATTAGCAAGGTAGCCACTACCAGAATAATTACCTG
>JAKJCH010000241.1 GCA_022706565.1 Bacillota bacterium
CATCTAAGTGGGAAGCTCGCCTCAAGAATAGTTGTCCCGTCTGGTAGCAATACCGGGCTAAGATCCCAGAAAGACGATCTGGTTGATAGGCCGATGGTGTAAGCACAGCGATGTGTTGAGCCTAACGGTACTAATAGATCGAGAGGCTTGATCATAAATCAATTTACGACATATATGGTTGTCATTAAAAATTAAGTTCAATATTTAATGTTTTCAAGTTCGAGGTTAAACAATAAACCAAGAACAGATAATTCCTGGCTTAAAGGGATTCAAGATAAAACATTAAATAAAAGTTTCCCGGTGACAATAGCGGAGAGGTCACACCCGTAACCATCCCGAACACGGCAGTTAAGCTCTCCCGCGCCGATGATACTGCAGGAGCGATTCTGTGGGAAAGTAGGTCGTTGCCGGGTTTTTTATTTTTTGAAAAAGGGAAGTTATATAGATAGCTTTTATTCAAGGTTTTTTTGTAAAATCATTTTTTGAATGTATTATATGTAATATATTTACCGTCTGAACACACCTGAATAAACCCATGATTTTGAGTTGAAAGTACTGGTATAGACATTGTTTTATATCGTTCAATCGCATCCTTGCCAGGCAGACCCTTGATACCCTTTCCAACACTCATGATTGCAAGACATGGTTTGATTGCTTTAAGAAACGGCATACTACTTGAATTGTTGCTCCCATGATGCGGAACTTTAAGCACATCGGCTTTAAGATTGTTACTGGAAAGTACCAGCATTTCTTCTATATATGATTCTATATCACCGGTTAACAAAAATGTTGTGTCTTTATGTAGAAGCTTAAATACGAGTGAGGATGTATTGGGATTTTGAGCAGGATAGCCTGAAGGAGGATGCAGCACAAACAA
>JAKJCH010000242.1 GCA_022706565.1 Bacillota bacterium
TTGCTTACGCGGCTACACCCTTGTCCTGCTTGGCCGCAGCCGGTTTTCTCAGGTATACGAACCAGTAGTACATTCCGACGAATCCTGCCCCACCCACGATGTTGCCCAGGGTGACCGGGATGATGTTGTTCATCAGGGTGGTGCCGTAATTAAACAGCGCCAAAACCGCATCGGGACTCATCTTCAGAGCGGTGGCTGCTGCTTCCGGAGCTCCCTGAGCGATGGTCACGCCCATGGGGATGAAGAACATGTTGGCTACACTGTGCTCGAAGCCGCTGGAAACGAAGGCCATGATCGGGAAGAAGATGGCGAAGATCTTGCCGACTATATCTTTGGCGGCGAAGGCCATCCATACTGCCAGGCACACCAGCCAGTTACAGCAGATGGCCCGGAAGAAGGCCTGTCCCCAGGTCAGGGTCAGCTTGCCTTTGGCAATAGCCAGGGCTTTAGCGCCGTGGGCGCTGATCGCTATGGCTCCACCTGCAGCTGCATCGGGGCCACCCCAGTAGCCGCCGTAGTAAATGATATAAACCAACAGCAGCGAACCTACGAAGTTGGAAATCCACACTACCGACCAGTTGTAGAGCAATCCGCCCCAACCGGCCTGGCCGTTCATGACCGAGGCCATACAGGCCATGTTGTTGCCGGTGAACAGTTCCGCACCGGCGATGACTACCAGCATCAGACCTACAGAGAACACGGCGCCGAACAGGAATTGGCCCCCGGATGTTCCCGATGCTTCCATGGAGCCGATCTTGGTGGCCAGGTTGGCCCCGAATCCGATGTAGACACCGGCCAGAATCCCTAACAGGAAGAGCTTGCCAAACGCCATTTCGGCTTTGGTCTT
>JAKJCH010000243.1 GCA_022706565.1 Bacillota bacterium
CAATACGGTTGCCCGTCAACGGTCCGCACCCGCGAGGTCATGGTTGGCTCGCCACATCCGGCACAGATGGCCGATGCCAGGATGACGGCCTTCTCGGGCATGGCGACATTGACCTCGCGGACGTCGAATAGCGCCTCCAGTGGCGCGTTCAGGAGGGTCTGGATGCGCCGCTCCCGGCTCTCTTCGTAGTATTGCCGGTCCTCGTCGCTGACGGGCTGGTCGGCACGCATGCGGTCGAAGATCTCGCGCTCCCTGGGATCGGACTTGCCTCCAAAATCGGGGCGCGCGCTGATCCGGATGGCCTTGCCGTCGGAGCGACGGACAAACGTGAAGACGTTCTTGCCATAGTCGCGATGGATCAGGTTGCCCTTGCCGAAGGTACAGCCCGTCAGATACTGGATGGCGTCCACAGCGCAGTTGTCCGTCTCGACAATGGCGACGACTTCCTCATCGGTGGAGTGCGGGCCAATCTCCCGCAGTGCGACCTCCGCCACGCGGGGCACCGATGCCCGTGAAATCGTTGTGTTCCCTGGATGTCGATCATGCGTGCGCTCCTCATCGTGGATATACGAAATGGGGCCACGAAGGCCCTGGCTCTACGCCAGAGCTGGCCTTCATGGCCCCCCAGTCTCGCGTTCCGGTCCGTGGCACCGTGCAGGCCCGGACCCTGATCACTGCTCACTGACGACCTGTCACAAAAAGAAACGCCACATGCGGCCTCCAGGCCCGTCGTGGCGTTTTCATAGCACCCTCACGTCGGCTTCATGCCGACGACGTCACTATACCATAGGTGCTTCGCGCGTCAACTCCCAGGCCTGGATCAGCGACCT
>JAKJCH010000244.1:0-514 GCA_022706565.1 Bacillota bacterium
ACTGTTTTCAGCCGTAAGTAAAATCGCCTCCATCAGATCATCGATACCGATTCGTTGCTTGGCGGAGACTGGGACGACCATTGTGTTTCCGCCCCATTCATCCGGTATCAGGCCTTGTTCGGAAAGCTGCTTTTTTACCAAATCCGGGTTGGCATCGGAGCGGTCGATTTTATTCAGCGCAACAATAATCGGAACCTGTGCGGCTTTGGCATGTGAAATTGCCTCTTTCGTCTGAGGCATGACACCGTCATTGGCAGCCACAACAAGCACGACAATATCCGCTCCCTGAGCGCCGCGTGCGCGCATGGCACTGAACGCCGCATGCCCCGGAGTGTCCAGAAATGTAATTAATTTCCCTTTATTTTCAATCTGATAGGCACCGATATGCTGGGTTATTCCCCCGGCTTCCCCCACGGCGACATTTGTATGACGGATGGCGTCCAATAAAGACGTCTTGCCGTGATCGACATGTCCTAAAATCGTCACGACCGGCGGACGCGGAATCAAACTTTTT
>JAKJCH010000244.1:524-780 GCA_022706565.1 Bacillota bacterium
CCATTTCACTGGCAACGATTGCAGCCGTATCGAAGTCCACCAGCTGATTAATATTAGCCATGACCCCGTTGGCCATCAGAATTCTCATTACCTGAATGCTGTTACTCTGAAGTAGCTTCGCCAAATCACGGACGGTTATAGTATAAGGTATCTGTACTCTTTTTGCTTCATCACCCATAGCCACTCTCTTTCCGTTATGGCAGAAGACCTTCAAGTATGTTTGCTATTCAGCGTTATCCGGAAGATCTTCCATCCA
>JAKJCH010000245.1:0-478 GCA_022706565.1 Bacillota bacterium
TGCTCCGGTACATACTATTACAAACATCCTGGATGCAGCTGAATCAGTTCTAATTCCTATTAAGGTACCAACTACAATAGCAACTATAATCCGTAACAAGTGTTGGCCTAACATTATAGAACCCTGTAGTTAGGAGCTTCTTTAGTTATGGTGATATCATGGGGATGGCTTTCAGTCAAGCCAGCATTAGTAATTCGAATAAAACGAGCGTTAGTTTTCATTTCATCTATATTTCTTACACCACAATATCCCATACCTGCTTTTAAGCCACCAATAAGCTGAAAAATAGTTTCGGCGACATAACCCTTGTAAGGTACCCGCCCCTCAATTCCTTCCGGGACCAGTTTTTGGGCATCTTCCTGGAAATAACGATCACTACTACCCTGAGTCATAGCTCCCAGGGATCCCATTCCGCGATATACTTTATAGCTTCTTCCCTGTAAAATAACTATTTCCCCAGGACTTTCTTCCGTTCCGG
>JAKJCH010000245.1:513-766 GCA_022706565.1 Bacillota bacterium
TAGCTATATCACCTGAATACTTAATCCCACCATCAGCTATAATGGGAACATTATATTTACTGGCAGCTGCAGCACAGTCATTTACTGCAGTTATCTGGGGTACGCCTATTCCTGCTACTACCCTGGTAGTACATATGGAACCAGGTCCAATTCCCACTTTTATAGCATCAGCACCTGCTTTGATTAGTTCTTCGGTAGCCTCAGCAGTTGCCACATTACCAGCAATCAATTCTATATCAGGGTATCTTTTCTT
>JAKJCH010000246.1 GCA_022706565.1 Bacillota bacterium
GGGCTTTATATCTTCATCAGCCTTGATCAGTCGGCATACCTCAGAATAAACTGTCTGTTTAATGGAGTCGGACTTGGCAGCGAAATAATCAATCAGATCCTCAATAGAATCCGTGATATCGGGAAGCGAAGTCAGACCTAACTCCATCGCGTATCTTTCCAATACCTCTTGTTCGTAGTCATTATTATCATCGTCGACCTTGACAATCTGACTGAACAATTGCATGCATTTCTCTCTTTCCTCCTGGTTAAGCACATCTATGAGCATAATCAACCCTCCAATACTTCTATTAATAATGTTGATACTACCCTTATTTTAAGCCAGATGCGGGAATAAAGGAAAACACTGGACTGTCTCCAAGTTAGTATTTTAAAAATCCCGCAAACCGGCGCCACTCCTTCAATATCCCGACATTTTGCACCGAATAACTTGGGGCCTGTCCCCAAGTTATTGGGGGTAAAGTATCGGGTTGGGAAGCAACGGGAGCAGCCCCGTGACACTCTTCGGCTTCAAATGTTGTCAACAACCCCGTCCCCGTGACAACGGAAAGGTTACATGAAAGCTAGTTCCTTCAGAACTGGTATCGACCGTAATCCTGGCATTGTGTCTTTCCGCGATGCTGTAGCAGACCCCAAGTCCCAAACCAGTGCCATTATCTTTGGTAGTAAGGAATGGAGTCCCTATCTTATCGATTATCTCCGGGGGTATG
>JAKJCH010000247.1:0-256 GCA_022706565.1 Bacillota bacterium
TCTACTGCCGCACCTTTCTACCTGCAAGTCACCGCAGCAGATGTTTGGCGCGCTGGCGAAAACCTATTATGCTGAAACAGCCGGCATTGATCCGAAAAACATCGTTTCGGTTTCCATCATGCCCTGCACCGCCAAAAAATTTGAAGCCCAGCGTCCCGAAATGGCCGCGAGCGGCTATCGCGACGTGGATTACGTGCTCACCACGCGCGAGCTCGGCCGGATGATCCGCGAAGCGGGCATCGATTTCGAAAACCTG
>JAKJCH010000247.1:351-681 GCA_022706565.1 Bacillota bacterium
GCGGCCTGGAGGGCGTCAAGGAGGCCTCGGTGAAAGTCGGCGCTCTGGGCGACGTCAAAGTCGCCGTCGCCCACGGTCTGGGCAACGCCCGCAAGCTTATGGATAAAATCCGCGACGGCAAGGCCGACTATGCGTTTATCGAAGTGATGTGCTGTCCGGGCGGCTGCATTTCCGGCGGCGGGGAGCCCATTCCCACCAACAACGACATCCGCGTCAAGCGGTCGCAGGCGCTTTACGCCGACGACGGAAAGGTTCAGAAAAAGCGCCAATCGCATGAAAACGAATCCGTGAAGAAGCTCTACGACAAGTTCCTCAAGGAACCGCTGGGGC
>JAKJCH010000248.1 GCA_022706565.1 Bacillota bacterium
CAGCCGAGCAATCTTTAACGTTTCATAAGCACCTCGGATATAGCTATCGGTTACATCATCACCATATTTATTGAGTACCTTGCTATTACCTGCCAGTACATCCTGGCCTGAACCAGCTTTTATTTCTGCAGGTAACCGGGGAGTTGGTAAACCACCCAACTGTTCCGGACATACTGGAATTACATCACCTTCCTGCAGTAATTCTACCAAATCCAGTTTAAGGTTATTTTTACCGTTATATTTGCAATTAACCGCGCATAAACAGGCACTGACTAACTTCATCCACTTTTCATCCCCTAAAAATGTTAGCAAAGATTAGCTACTTTACATATGATATGATACAAAACATTAACGGTGGAGACAAATAAATGCATGATTTTATAATGGTAAATATTAAAGCAGACCCCCAGCTGGATCAGGGTACAATAATTCTCAGTGCCGATATTGCCAGCCATGGCAGTTATGGTTACAAACAGCTGATAAAATTTAATGTGGGGAAATGCCAGCAAAGCTTAAGGGTCAGGAGCAGCACTTCCCGTTTAGACAAAAACACCCTTTATATGAATCCATCTTTAATAAAAAAAGCCTTTCTTCAGGAAAATCGAAAATATGGTATTAGTTTAAACCAGGATGAAATCAGTATCGGACCAGTAGTAGGAATTATCGCT
>JAKJCH010000249.1:0-248 GCA_022706565.1 Bacillota bacterium
GTAAAAAATATCAAAAGGGGTTTCGGATGAAAACCCGAAACCCCTTGGTAAATCTATAATGGCGGAGAGGGCGGGATTCGAACCCGCGAACGCTTTCGACACGTTACTCGATTTCCAATCGAGCGCCTTCAGCCAAGCTCAGCCACCTCTCCAGATTGTATATATAGTTATAAGTTTATATGTTCCCTGCACAGCAGGGTGGTTAACTCTTTTATTAACTCCGCAGTCATCATTTATTTTAGGTTATG
>JAKJCH010000249.1:347-666 GCA_022706565.1 Bacillota bacterium
TAAGTGTATCGGCACATTCCCGCTCTAAAACTCCGGTTGTTATCTCCACCTGATGATTCAATCCGGGAAATCGTACTAAATCAAATATTGATCCTGCTGCCCCGGCTTTCGGGTCTTTGGCCCCAAACACCAGTCTTCCCAAACGGGCGTTGACCATTGCTCCGGCGCACATAGCACACGGTTCCAGGGTACAGTACATGGTTACATCAGATAAACGCCATCTGCCCAAATAACGGGCTGCTCTTTGCATAGCCAGCATTTCTGCGTGTGCAGTAGCGTCATCCCTTAATTCCTTTTCGTTGCTGGCCCAGCTAATGAT
>JAKJCH010000024.1:0-9565 GCA_022706565.1 Bacillota bacterium
CTTGTCCACGTCCACATATTTGACTTCCACTTTGTCTCCATAGGCCTGCTTGAGGTCGTCGGACAGTTTGGATGTTGCTTCGGTGTAATCGATAGTTGTACCACAACTAGCTGCAGCAGCGCAGTCGCTCGTACAGCTTCAACCGCCGCCCATGACCTGGGTGCCTTGCAGCACTTCTACCAGGATCTTGTCTTGGTTTGCCATAATAATTTCTCCTTTTAGATGTATTTCCATATACCATATCTCATCATACCAAGGCCGGTGGGCGAATTCAACTGCCGCTCAACCGGTCGGGGTTGGAGTATAGCCTTAGGTTATTCCGACTATTTCCGACACCGGTCTGTCTCTGGCTAGACCTTTTGGGGTTCGGGATAATCCTGCCCTTTGGTATCTACCGTCATTTTCTTGATGCGCTGTTCCTGGCGGGGCCGGTCATTACGGTCCCGGGAAACGCTGGCTATGGCATCGACTACCTCCATCCCCGCAGTCACCTTGCCAAAGGAAGCATACTGGCCGTCCAGATGAGGCGAATCGGCATGCATTATAAAGAACTGGGAGCCGGCCGAGTCAGGCATCATGGAGCGGGCCATCGATAGTACTCCCCGGGTATGCTTGAGGTCGTTCTTGAAGCGGTTCTGGCTGAACTCCCCTTTTATCGAATAACCGGGGCCGCCCATCCCGGTCCCCTGCGGGTCTCCGCCTTGGATCATGAAACCAGGTATCACCCGGTGAAAAATGACCCCATCATAGAAACCCTTCTTGATCAGACTGATAAAGTTATTGACCGTGTTGGGAGCAATCTCGGGATAGAGCTCGGCGGTGATGGTCTGGCCGTTTTCCATTTCGATGGTGACGATAGGTAATTGGCTCATGTTTATCTTCCTTTCCATTGGTTACTCATTTAGAGTAAATGCATTTAGATATTTTACCCTCTCCTGCCAGCTTTAGTCCAGCATATATGACCAGTTTCAATCCGGCTGGCAGGCAGCCTCATCAACCTGGTCAACCCAGCACCAGATACTCCTTGATGTCGAACTTCGCCAGTACTTCTTCCAGGCAACTTTCCCGCACGCATATAGTCAGGTCGTTGCCGGTCCGCAGGACCCGGGTCAGGGTCGCCGCAAATCCGCGGCCACTCAGTTCCAGGGGGCCAATCTCATCGATGAAGATTTCGCCTCTGAATCCAGCCGCCATCAGGTCTTCAATTATCGAATCCCCCAGTTCAAAACCGGCTTGGGCAAAAATAAAACGGTCAAATTGAAAGGCGGGGACGAATTGACCGGTATATTCTTCCTGCAGCAAAGCCAGGGGGGCGGTTCGCCCATCGGCCAGGCAGCATATTTGGTAACACTGGAACCGGTCCCCGGCGTATATCTTGGGGGAAATGAAACCGGCCGCGGTATTGGGCCGGCAGGCAGCATAGCGTCGCTGCATCCGGGTGGTCTTGCCGGAATCGATAGGACCGGATACGATGCGAATCATATCAGAAATTGGGTGCCCAGGGCCAGGATAAAAGCCCCGACAGCCCAGTGGGGCTTGGCTTCAAGCTGCAGCTTGAAGTGCCCCCAGCGCAGGAAGGCATAGATTATGATGCTGTTGACGACGCTCTCCATGATGACGAAGCGCAGCGAGACCAGTATTCCATCGGTGACCAAGGCGGCCGGCAACCCAAAGCGGGATATTACGAAGAGATAACCCAGGAATATGGTGCGCCAGCCTGCACCCATAAAGAAAGCGGCCGGCCAGGTGAGGGTTTGCCCCCGGGTAGTATATATATGGAAAAAACAAGCAACCACGATTCCTTCCAGCAATATGCAGATGGCCGGGTTTATGATTCGAATCGGTATGTAGACCGGCAGCAGGAAGTCTATCATCTTGATGGCGGCAGCGATGATTGCGATATGGAATATTGACCAGCTCCGCCCGGTGGAGTCGACGACTTTTTTCATGAAGATAAATGCGATGGGAAACATCAGAAATCCTGGCAATCCCGGTATGGCAATGGCGGCCAGGTGCAAGAGGTTGCCCAGGCTGGCTTCGGCGATCCCCCACAGGGACCCCCAGAAAACGATGGTGGCCAGATAACGTTTCATTTCATCAACTCCCTGGTTAAATAATTTTCCAACAGACGCAGGGATACCTCCCGCCGGTACTGCTGGGTCGAGCGCACATCGTCCACCGGACTTAAAAGCCCCTGGTATATGTTTATGACCGCCGGAATGACTGCCTTAAGCCCGCTGGCATCCAAACCGGCCAGCAACCCTTCGGCGGCTGGACTCCGCACCACTGTCGGCGCCACCGCCCCTAAGGCAATCCTCACCCAATGGATGCGCTGCTTATCGTAATCGGCAGCCGCGTAGAATGATACTTTGGATATGCTGTTGGCCTGGCGCTGGCCCACTTTGCGATAGTAATGGGTCCGGCACTTGATCAGGGGAATCTCGATGGCGGTCAGCAATTGGTCCGGCTCTAAACAAGTCCGGCCCGGAGCGCTGATGAATTCGCTGATACTGACGGTTTGCCGCCCCCGGACCGACTCCAGATGAAGGCAGGCATCGAGAGCATAAAGCATCGGCAGGCTGTCCCCGGCCGGCGAGGCGTTGCAGATATTCCCACCCAGGGTAGCCAGATTGCGGATCGGCGGGGAGGCCATCTGGGCGATGGGACTCTTGATATGTTCAGGTACTAGAGGGTGTTCCAGGATTGCCGCCAGGGTGACGGCCGAGCCTATAAACAACCGCTCGTCCCGGATTTCTATTCCCTGCAGTTCCGGCAGGTGGCCGATCAAAACCACGGGACGATCGAAATGCGGGACCACTCCGCTCCAAGTCTTGTGCCTGACCATCAGGTCGGTGCCGCCGGCCAGCACGGTTGGTTTGGTGTCGGCTATGATACGCAAAGCCTGGGCCAAATCGGAGGGCCGGAAGGTGTTTACCATAGTCCCCCTCCTTTCCGGGCCGCTTCCAGGACGGCCTCCACGATCATCCCATAACCGGTGCAACGGCAGATATTGCCGGCCAGCCCTTCGCGAACCTGTTTTTCGGTGGGATAGGGATTGGCTGACAGGATAGCCTCCGCGGCCATGATCATGGCCGGGGTACAGAAGCCGCATTGGACTCCGCCCGCCTGGGCGAAACACCGCTGCAACAAATCGAAGCGAGGGGTGGAACGCAACCCCTCGATGGTGATGACCTGACGGCCGGCCACCGAGGCAATGGGGACCAGGCAGGAATTGACCAATCGGTTGTCGAGCAGCACCGAACAGGTGCCGCACTCCCCTTCCCCGCAGCCTTCCTTGGTGCCGGTCAGCTGAAGGTCGTCGCGCAGCACATCCACCAGCCGTTTCAAGGGATGGGTGGAGAGAGTTACGGGCTGGCCGTTGAGCTTAAATTTGATCGTCGTCGTCGCCACTATGCATCAACTCCATAATGTATTCCGGAGTCAGCGGTATTTTCTTCACCTTACGGCCAATAGCATTCTGCACCGCCAGGGCCAAGGCCGGAGCTGCGCCCACCAGGGGCAGTTCACCCAGCCCCCGGGCCCCGAAAGGACCATCCGGGTAGGGATTATCCTCTATCAAACGGCTATGCACGGTGGGAAAATCCATGGAGGTAGGAATTATATAATTGGTCAGATTGGTCTGCCGCAAACGTCCTCCGATGGCCTCCAGCACTTCCATACCGCCGTAACCGAGGCCCTGTACCACGCCGCCCTCGATCTGGCCCTGAACGATCTTGCGGTCGATGGGGGTGCCGATGTCATAAACGGCCCAGATCCCGGTGACCTCCACCGAACAAGTGAGCGGATCGACCTCCGCCTCCACCACCTGGGCGCCCCAGGAGTAGTCCAGATAGGCGTTGCCGTCCAGTTTGACCTTGTCCCAGTGCAGTTCGGCTGGGTATTGGAAATCCCGGTGCAGATCCAGCTCCGGCTCCTGCCAGCGGGTTTTCATCTCCGCGGCGCAATCAGCCAGTAAGCGACCCACGATCATTATGGTGCGGGAGGCCACGGTGGGCCCCGAATCGGGTGCGCTCGAGGTATCGGGGTAATTATGGGTCACTTGTTCCACAGGTATGTCTAATGTCTGGGCCACGATCTTGCGCAGGGTGGTCAAGACCCCCTGCCCTATTTCGGTGCTGGATACAAATATCTCTACCCGCTCATCAGGGTATTTTCTCAGGCGCACCTGGGCCTTGATGATATCCTGTTCCCCGCTGCCGGTGAATCCGCAGCCATGGAAGAAGAAACTGCAGCCCAGGCCCCTAAGCTTTCCGTCAGCTTGAGAATAAGCCGGGAGCTTGCTGCGATATCCGGACAAGTCCTCCACTTCGGCGGCGATCCGTTCCAATATTATGTCGTTGCGAAGAAGTCCGCCGGTGGAAGAGGTATCGCCTTGGTGGAGGAAATGCCGGCGTTTGAATTCAATAGGGTCCTGGCCCAGGCGGCGGGCGATGTTTTCCATATGCACCTCCACCGCGAAAAAGGCCTGGGGTCCTCCGAAACCCCGAAAAGCGCCGCTGACCACCTTGTTAGTGGCATAAGCCCGTCCGTGCACCTCCAGGTTGTTTATGTTGTAAACCCCGTTGGCGGAGAATATCATCCTCTGCAGCACCACGCTGGACAGGCCGGCATAGGCGCCCCCGTCCGCTTTTACCTCGATCTGGCGGCCGATGACATTGCCCTGTTGGTCCAGGTAGCTGCGATATTTGATGATGGCGGGATGACGTTTGGTGGAACAGATGATATCCTCCTGGCGATCATAAACCAGTTGCACCGGCCGGCCACTCTTGATGGCCGCCAGGGCGGCGTGCACCGCCGGAATAGAGGGGAATTCCTCCTTGCCCCCAAAGCCTCCGCCGGTTGGCAGCTGCACCACCCGGATCCTTTCTTCGGGCCAGCCGAGGGCGTTGAGGAGGGCATCGGTGATGTAATAGGGGCATTGGATGGAACCATATACAGTGATGCGCTCGTCGGCATATACGGCCAGTACCGCCTGGGTTTCCAGGTATAGTTGTTCCTGGCAGCCGGTCTCGAATTGTTCCTCGATACACTGGTGGGAAGCGGCGATGGCAGCGGCCAGGTCACCTTTGGAGTAGCGGTATTCGACGAACCAGGGCTTGTCGCCACAGATAAAATCAGCCGCCCGGCTCTCCGCAGCGGCAATGTCCAGAACAGGATCCAGATCTTCGTACTGGACCTGAATGGAATCGATGATCTGCAGGATGGTGGCCTTGTCCGGTCCCACTACCAGCAATATCGGTTCACCTATGTAATTAACCACATCCCGGGCTAAAAAAGGCTGGTCATCATAAACGATAGGAACCACGTTCTGGTTGGGAATGTCGTGTTGATCGACGATATAGTAATCCGGCGGCAGCTCCGGTATGCTAATCGCGGTGATACGGGCCCGGGGCCGTTCGGAGCGCAAGGTACGTGCATAAAGCATGCCGGGCATCTTGATATCAGCGCAATATTGGGCCTGCCCGCTGACCTTGTCATCAAAATCGAAACGTTTGATGGGTGTGCTGATATCGTGCACTTACAATCCCCCCTGCGCGGCCAGCCAGACCTTGGCCTGTTGATAATCCTCCATGGTGTCGATATCGATCAGGATCCCGGGGCAATCCACGTCCAGTATGTATGGTTTTTGGCGGATCACATAATCCCTTAGGGTGGCGGTGTTGGGCTGAGATAGAATATCATCGATCGCAGTGCTCCGGAAAAGGACCGGGTGACCGGTTCGGCCCTCGTAAGCGGGCACCACCACCGGGGCATCGACCTCCAGCAGGGCTTGGTAAACCCAGCTGCTGACCAAAGGATAATCCCCGGGCAGGAAAAAGAAACGTTCCGCGGTAATCAGAGGCAAACCCGTCTTTATGGAAGAGAACATGCCTTGGTCATAGTCGCGGTTGTCCACCATCTCGACCTTGGACCAGGTCTCCAGTACCGGGCGGAGCAGGTGGCCCCGGTGTCCCGTTACCACAATGATGCGGGAGCACCACGATTCCATGGGGGCGACCGCCCTTTCGATAAGGGTCCGTCCCTCCAGGTCGAGCAGCATCTTGTATTGTTCCCCGGTCCGCCGGGAGCGGCCCCCTGCTGCGATCAAACCCTCAACCATATCGGCCTCCGGGTGGGTGCTTTATTTAGCTTATTTTACCCTGTCCGGCCAGCTTGAGTCCAGTAAACAGGCCGGGATGCAGGGGGATGGTTAGAGCCAACTGTTAAACGTCGGTTTTGCGGATATAGGGTATGCATAGTATGCTGGCTTCCACGCTATCCTTTAACGTCCGCCCGTATGCCATGCATGCCCCGGAGCAACTCTCAACTTGTTCAATGGCCCCCCTGATCAACCTGTTCGACCTGATCAACTGTCATCTCAAATCTTTCCTTGATATCTTACTAATCAAAGAACTTAATGTAACCGAGGGTAATGGCGGTTATCTTGCTGGCCTCAGTCAGGTTGTCGTTGCTGCGCTCCCGGTTCTCCATGCTGGAGAATATGAGCAGTATATCGGGTTCAGTCTTGAACCAGCCGGTCAGTACATCGGGGCTCTGGTTGCCCACCCATTCCGGGTATTTCAGCCGGTATTTCTCCAAAGCGGCGATGGAGGCATCCCCCACCTTGACTCCTTGCTCGGTGGGATACTCGGGAGCAAAGACGTCGATCTGCAGAACCTTGCCGGTGGTCTTGCCGATCACCAGGTCACAGCCCTTATAGGACCTTATGGCAAAACTCTCACCGAAGTACCCGCCTTCTTCCCGCAATTCTTCGGTGAATTGCTGTCCCAGGAGTTTTTCCACCTCGGCGACGGTCATGCCTAGTCTAATGCCCCCCAAGGCTTCCAGGCTCTGTCCCAGGCTGGCTGGATCCGGTTGGGTCACCGGCGGCGGCGATGGCTCCGGACTGCCTCCTTGACCAGGCGGCGGTGCCGGGGTCTCATTCTTGGGCGCTTCGGCACATCCCCAAGCCCCCAGGGCCAAAACCATGACTAATATGAGTGATGCCAGTCTTCTCATAATCATTCCTCCTTATAATCGGAATTACATTTTGGCTCTGTGGGTTCTTTCATTCCGCGGTGACCATGCCCCGACCGGGTTGAAAATCTGTATGATTGGGCCAGCCATCCACGTATTGTCTCGTCCAGGTCTTCCCGGGTGTTAATGGCTACGTGATGAGTCCACCACTTCTCTCCCCTCCCGGTACCAGATTAAGTCAGCACCCATTTGTGCAAATGCACCGCGGTCGTCACATAAACCAGCTTGCCATTCCAGACGATCTCCACTATCACGGTATGGTCATGCTGTTGGGCAACGAAAGTGACCATCTCCTCCTCTGCGGATCTCGAGGGAGTCACGGCGATAATGTTATATCCCAGGCGAGTAAACTGATCCTGGTAATAAGCGATTACATCCTCATAGTTGTCCGGGGATCGGGTCTCGATAATGTAACCTTTACCGGTTTCAAAAATCTCTTCATGACTCTTGACAATCTCTCCCTCGGCAATTGGCACGGTGAGGGGCAGTTTTGGCGGTCGATTGGCTCCAAAATCGCTGGGATAATACCACCAGGCAATGATCGCACCCAGCAAGATTACGATCACCGCGCTCCATTTTTTCAGCATTTGATCACGCTCCCAAAGGTCAGTGGGGGGTTGCTACAGTCACCTGGAACTAAACATGTTTATATAATCCCTTTTTATAATCCCTTATTTTCGGCCTTGAATGCAACCCTTGAATTCGCTTCTATTTGCCCCCCATTTGCGTCATAATGATAAAAATTATGACGAGGTGAGAAGATTGCTTAAGGATTTGGTCATTCGCAACCGCACCTGCCGCCGCTTCCACCAGGAACGGCCGGTATCTCTGGATACCTTGAAGGAACTGGTCGACTTGGCTCGTCTGGCGCCTTCCGGCTATAATCGCCAGGGTCTTAAGTATATCCTATTCAACCAACCGGAATGGACTGACCGCATCAATGACTGCCTGACCTGGGCGGGCTATATCAAAGGCTGGAAAAGCCCCCCGGAAGGAGAAAAACCGTCTGCTTTTATAGTTATGGTGCGGGATGTGGGATTGGGCCCCATGCTGGCCCAGGACCAGGGATTTGCCGCCATGTGCATCCTGCTGGGAGCAGTGGAAAGAGGCCTGGGAGGATGTTTCCTGATTGCTGTGGACAAGACACGGCTTAGAGCGGTGCTGGACCTGGGGGACGGGTATGAGATCGAAGCGGTTGTGGCCATTGGTCATCCCAAGGAGCAAATCGTCCTGGAGGAAATGGGCGCGGATGGAGATGTACGCTACTGGCGCGATGAACAGGGCGTCCATCATGTGCCCAAGCGCAGTTTGGCGGATATCATCCTGACTATCCCAGGTGGAGGGCGTCAGGATGCATGATCAGCCCAATCAATAGGAGGCTTCATTTAGCTTTATAGGGCAGGCCCATATAGCCCTCGCCGCTTTCCAACTCGGTCAGCATGATATTGAGTCTCTTCATTCGGGTCTCTTCCCGCTTGCCCCGGGTAATCCAGCCGATATAGTCATTGCGCTGGTAGGGAGGACGCTGTTGGTACCTTTCCATCAGGTTGCGTTCGGTTAGGGCCTGCAGAACATAGTCAGGGATCGGATGCAGATCTCGTTTGAGGGCCACGGGTCTCTTCTCCTTCCAATTGAGTTCGGCTTCAAGGTACGACTGGGCGGTTGTTTGGGTCTCGAAAATGGATGCCGGCCCGGGTTCAGAATCCCGGACCGGCGTTTTATTCAGGTGAGACCGTCTATTTTCTGAAGAGTTTTCCCAGCAAGCCGCCCACATCATCGATTATACTGCCGTCGTTGTCGGCATCCAGGAACTTGGACGCCAAACCCATCAGATTGCCGCCCCCCGATTTCCCCAGCATCCCGGTCAGCTGGGAGGTCATATCGGCAACCCCGCCGGCATCCAGACCCTGCTGTTTCTTTTGGGTGCCCATGATGCCCAGCAGCAGAGGGGCTAGTTGGGACAGCAGATTGCTCACCTGGCTGCCATCCAAACCGGTCTGCTGGGACAGGTTGTTCTGCACCCGGCTGCTCTTGTCCGAGAACATATGGCCCAAGATCTTAGAACCGTCGTTGGCGTCCACGTTGTTCAAAAATCCGGATATGTCATCGAGATTATCGATCTGGTGCTTGTCCAGCGCACCGGCCAGGGATTGGGCTCCCTCTGGATTGCTGGCATTGCGGTTTAAAGCCTCTAACATGGTGGGCAAGCCCAATTGGGCCAGTTTTTGCACTTGATCGGGACTGGCACCTACTTTGCCGCTTAATTGATTAAGTACATCGGGATTGTTCAACTGGTTGGTAATCAGGTCAAGAATATTCATTTGATCCCTCCTCCTCCTTAGTTGTCGGTACTTTTGACGACCTTCGCGCCTTAGCTGGCCCTGTCTTAATTCTACAACACATTCTGTTATAATTATAGAAGCGGCGGCCAGCTCCGTCTGACAGCCATACATATTATTTGAAATAGGAGTGATTCCGATATGGATAACAAGCTATACATCGCCAAGGGTGAGAATCCATTGTACCT
>JAKJCH010000024.1:9575-14346 GCA_022706565.1 Bacillota bacterium
ATGGACGACAACACCCTGCTGATCGGCGCCGCGGAGCAGCCCGTGCGGCTGCCGCTGTGCATCGCCAACCGCCACGGCCTGGTGGCCGGGGCCACCGGTACCGGCAAGACCGTCACCCTAAAGGTAATCGCCGAATCCTTCAGCGCTATCGGCACTCCGGTATTTCTCACCGATATCAAGGGTGACCTGGCCGGCCTGTGCTCTCCCGGGCTCAGCAATGTCAAGCTGGAGGAGCGGATCAGTGCCCTGGGACTTAGTGATTTCAACTACCAGGCTTTCCCGGTCGAATACTGGGATGTTTTTGGCCAGCAGGGCCTGCCAGTCCGTACCACCATATCGGAGATGGGACCGCTCTTGTTGTCTCGTCTGTTGAATCTTAACGACGTCCAGACCGGGGTGCTAAACCTGGTCTTCCGCATCGCCGACGATATGCACCTTTTGCTGTTAGACCTGAAGGACCTGCGCTCCATGCTGGTATACGTGGCTGAGCACGCCTCTGATTATACTGTCCAATACGGCACCATCTCCAAGCAGTCGATCGGCGCAATTCAAAGAGCCCTGCTGGTACTGGAGGAGCAGGGCGGCGATCTTTTCTTCGGCGAACCGGCTCTGGACGTGCGCGACTTCATGCGCACCGATCCCAATGGGATGGGCATGATAAACATTCTGGCCTGCGATCGGTTGTTCCAATCCCCCGCCCTTTATTCCACCTTCCTGCTGTGGCTGCTCTCCGAACTGTTTGAAGAGCTCCCCGAGGTAGGGGATCCGGATAAACCTAGAATTGTTTTCTTTTTCGATGAGGCCCACCTGTTGTTCGAAGACGCTCCCGATGTGCTGATGGACCGGATCGAACAGGTGGTGCGGCTGGTGCGCTCCAAGGGAGTGGGCGTTTACTTCATTACCCAGAACCCTATCGATATCCCCGACAAGATTCTGGGCCAGTTGGGCAACCGGGTCCAGCACGCCCTGAGAGCCTATACCCCCAGGGACCAGAAGGCCATTAAGGCGGCAGCGGAAACCTTCCGCCAGAATCCTAATTACGCCGTCGACCGGGTAATTACTGAGTTGGCGGTAGGCGAAGCCCTGGTGTCGTTTCTCGATGAGAAAGGCCGTCCTTCGGTAGTCGAGCGTGCTTTTATCCTCCCCCCGCGCAGCCTGATGGGTCCGATCGATCCTGTCACTCGCCAGGGAATGATAAACGGTTCGGCATATCGGGGAAAATACGAGCAGAGTGTGGACCGGGAGTCCGCCTATGAATACCTGCAGCAGAAATACGCCCGCGAGCAGGCTGACGCCCGGGAGGCGGCGGAAGCAAAGCAGGAAGAAAAGGCCCGCAAGGCCAGAGCCCGGGACCGGGACGATGATTACCGGCCGACCCGGAGAGGCCGCCAACCAGACAGTGCGCTGGAGAAAATGGGCAAGACCGCGATAAACACATTAGGAACCTCATTCACCCGGCAGCTGGTACGCGGGTTACTGGGTTCACTGCTGAAGAAGTAGGATAGATTTGTCACTGCGTTCACACCATCAGCTCGCGTCGACTGACAGGACCATCCCCTTGGTCGGCACATCAGCAAGGAGGAATGAGACTTTGTTTTACCTGGGATGTCATCTTTCCGCTTCCAAAGGATACCTGCATATGGGTAAAGAGGCACTGAGCATCGGGGCCAACACCTTTCAGTTCTTCACCCGCAATCCCCGCGGCAGCAAAGCCAAGCGGCTGGACGAAAAAGATGTGGCCGCCCTCTTGACCCTGACTGCGGCCAACGGCTTTGCTCCCCTGCTGGCTCATGCCCCCTATACTCTGAATCCCTGTTCTGCCGATCAGAAGGTGCGGGATTTTGCCCACATGGTCATGGCTGATGATATGGAGATCATGGGCAACCTGCCCGGCAACTATTACACCTTCCATCCCGGCAGCCATGTCGGCCAGGGGATTGAAGCCGGCCTGGAACTTGTAGTCGATTTGCTCAACCAGGTCCTGGGGCCCCAACTGACCACCACCGTCCTCTTGGAAACCATGTCGGGCAAAGGCAGTGAGGTGGGCAGCACCTTTGAGGAACTACGGTTTATTATCGATAACACCGACCACAGTGATAAGTTGGGGGTGTGCCTGGACACCTGCCATATATACTCTGCCGGTTATGACATCATCAACGATCTGGATGGGGTTCTGGACCAGTTCAATAGTATTGTCGGACTTGATCGGCTCAAAGCCATCCATTTGAATGACAGCCTCACTCCCTTCGCCACCCACAAAGACCGCCATGCCAAGATTGGGGAAGGCACGCTGGGAATGGAGACCATAGTCAATTTCATCAACCATCCCCGCCTGCGCGGTTTGCCTTTTTACCTGGAAACCCCCAATGACGTGCAAGGATATGCGGCGGAGATCAAGCTGCTGCGGTCGGCTTACCGTCAATGACGGCCGCTTCCTGGTCAGTTCCCATGACCGGTCGGTTGGCACCTTAAACGTTGCTGTTTATTGACACGGCCCATCCGCCTCGATGGCTGCGAATGAATCAACCTGGCGCGGTACTGGGCAGGAAATACTGTATTCAATCAAACTTGTTTCCGCATGCCGTTATAATCTGCTACAATTAAGCGTTGAGAAGATACTCAAAGATCAGCAGTATAATTTATATAGCCTAATACATGTTGGGAGGATACTTATGCCGAAACGAACCGATATAAACAAAATCCTGATCATCGGATCCGGCCCGATCATTATCGGACAGGCCTGTGAATTCGATTATTCCGGCACCCAGGCCTGCAAAGCCTTGCGCAAGCTGGGATATGAGATAGTACTGGTCAATTCCAACCCCGCTACCATCATGACTGATCCCGGAATCGCCGATGTCACTTATATCGAACCCCTGAACGTAAAAAGCCTCACCGACATAATCGCCAAAGAAAGACCTGACGCATTGCTTCCCAACCTGGGCGGCCAGTCAGGTCTTAATCTAAGTTCCGAACTATACAAGGCTGGAGTGCTGGATAAATACGGAGTCCAAATCATCGGGGTGCAGATGGATGCCATCGAGCGCGGCGAAGACCGCATCGCCTTCAAGGCCACCATGGACCGTCTGGGGATTGCGATGCCGCGCAGCAAGCCAGCCTATTCGGTGACCGAGGCCGAGGTCATCGCCGCAGAACTGGGCTTCCCGGTAGTAATCCGGCCGGCTTATACCATGGGCGGAACCGGCGGCGGTTTGGTCTATAACGTGGAGGAGCTGAGGACCATCGTTTCCCGCGGTATTGCCGCCAGCCTGGTGGGACAGGTGCTGGTGGAAGAATCGGTGCTGGGCTGGGAAGAGCTGGAACTAGAAGTGGTACGCGACGCCAAGGGCCAGAAGATAACCGTTTGTTTTATCGAGAACATCGATCCCATGGGTGTTCACACCGGCGACTCGTTTTGCTCGGCTCCCATGCTGACCATCAGCCCCGAATTGCAGCAGCGGCTGCAGCGCTACTCCTATGCGGTGGCGGACGCTATCGAAGTTGTAGGTGGTACCAATGTGCAGTTCGCCCATGATCCCCGTACGGATCGGGTCGTAATAATAGAGATAAACCCCCGTACCTCACGTTCCTCAGCCCTGGCTTCCAAGGCCACCGGTTTTCCCATCGCCATGGTCTCGGCCATGCTGGCCGCCGGTTTGACCCTGGACGAGATCCCTTACTGGAAGGAAGGCACCCTGGATAAATACACCCCGTCGGGGGATTACGTGGTCATAAAGTTCGCCCGTTGGGCCTTTGAAAAATTCCCCGGTTCCTTTGACCGCCTGGGCACCCAGATGCGGGCCGTAGGCGAAGTGATGAGTATCGGCAAGAATTACAAGGAAGCCTTGCAGAAGGCCATTCGCTCCCTGGAGATCGGGCGTCTGGGTCTGGGTTTCGCCAAAGACTTCAATCAGCGCTCCCTGGATGAGCTGATGATAATGCTGGCCGAACCTTCCAGCGAGCGTCAGTTCCTGATGTATGAAGCCCTGCGCAAAGGGGCGCCGATCAGCTACCTGCACAAACTGACTCATATCAAACCATGGTTTATCGAGCAGATGCAGGAACTGGTTCAGCTCGAAGAAGCAATACTGGAATGCCGCGGCGAGATTTCCGATTCCCTTTTGATCAAAGCCAAAAAGGATGGTTTTGCCGATGGTTATTTGGCCATGTTGCTGGGCGTCAGCGAAACTGAGATCCGCCAACGCCGTATCGCCCTGGGTGTGACCGAAGGCTGGGAGGCAGTTCCGGTCAGCGGAGTGGTCGATGCCGCCTATTACTTCTCGACCTATAACGCCGAGGATAAGAGCAGCAGCAGTGACCGCCCCAAAGTTATGATACTGGGCGGAGGGCCCAACCGCATTGGCCAGGGCATAGAATTCGATTATTGCTGTGTGCATGCCGCTTTTGCCCTGCGCGACCTGGGCTATGAGACGGTTATGGTCAACTGTAACCCGGAAACGGTGTCGACCGACTATGACACCTCCGACAAGCTGTATTTCGAGCCGTTGACCGTCGAGGACGTCTTAAGCATTTATGAAAAAGAACAACCCCTGGGGGTAATAGTACAATTTGGAGGCCAGACGCCTCTAAACATCGCCAACGATTTGATGAAAGCCGGGGTCAAAATCCTGGGCACCGCCCCGGACACCATCGATCTGGCCGAGGACCGCGACCGTTTCCGGCAGATCATGGAGAAACTGGAGATACCCATGCCGGAGTCAGGTATGGCGGTCAATATTGAAGAAGCCCTGGCGATAGCCAACCGGATCGG
>JAKJCH010000250.1 GCA_022706565.1 Bacillota bacterium
TGCGTCAACTCGAAAATGGCGGAAACAGGCGGCACAAACACAACCAATGCTATCAACGCAATTGAAACCGCAGCCGCCCGGCATAAATTTCTATTGGTGAAAAGCCCGATCTGAAACAGCGAATGCGTAGAGCGCATATTAAACGAATGTATGACCTGCGTCAGCGACAGGATAAAGAAAGCCATTGTACGCCCGGCAGTAATGTCGCCGGTGCTTTTCCATCCGATATGGAATCCAATCAACGTAAGTATTGCGAACATGAAGCCTTGCAACAAAATTTGTACACCGTATCCGTTTGCGAAGATGCCCTCCTTTTTGGATTTGGGAGGCCGTTGCATGATGTCCTTTTCAACAGGCTCCATCCCCAAGGCGATGGCGGGCAGACTGTCGGTTACCAGGTTGATCCACAGCAGCTGCATGGACAAAAGCGGGGATTCTCTCCAGAATAGCATCGCAAAAAAGACGGTGAATATTTCACCGACATTGGTGCCCAGCAAAAAGCCGACCACTTTTTTAATATTGTCGTAGATGCCGCGTCCCTCGCGCACAGCCTCCACGATCGTGGCAAAATTATCGTCCGTCAATGTCATGTCTGCCGCGCCTTTCGCAACGTCGGTGCCGCTGATGCCCATGGCGCAGCCAATATCCGCCGCCTTCAGG
>JAKJCH010000251.1:0-397 GCA_022706565.1 Bacillota bacterium
GGCGCGGCGCGCACGATTGCCTTTGCCGCTCTGGCAGGTCAACCTTTTTATTACGAGCCGTCCGAACGCTTTCTGCGCGAGGGCAAGACCGAGCCGGACGAACCGCACAGTTCTTATCACGAATATCTGTATAAACTGCGCAAAGTAAAAGACCATCTTTTTACAGCCACCGGCAAAGCCATTGCGGACCAGCGCCACAAATTCCTGGCGGATTTTTACGCGCAGCTGCAGGCGGAATGCCGCGGAGAACGATAACAGAAAGGGAAGAGAATGATTGGAGCAGTTGCTGGCGATATTATTGGTTCAGTTTATGAGTTTGATAACCACCGCTCGGTAGATTTTCCGCTTTTCACCGAGTCTTCCACGTTTACGGACGACAGCGTGCTGACTTTTGCCA
>JAKJCH010000251.1:420-651 GCA_022706565.1 Bacillota bacterium
TGCTGGGCAAGGGGGATTACACGACTGCGTACCAGGACTTCGCGCGCAGGTACCGCGGCCGCGGTTACGGCGGCAATTTCTACCGTTGGATTTACACGGATGATCCCAGGCCTTACAACAGTTTCGGCAACGGCTCCGCCATGCGCGTCAGCCCGGTGGGTTTTGCTTTTGACAGCCTGGAAGAGACGCTGGCAGAGGCGCAGCGCAGCGCTGAGGTGACCCATAACCACC
>JAKJCH010000252.1:0-308 GCA_022706565.1 Bacillota bacterium
GCCGATGTGCTCAAAGGCACCGTCGGCGCGTCCCGTGCGGCGGTGGATGCCGGCTGGCGTCCCCAGAAGGATCAGGTCGGGCAGACCGGCAAGGTTGTTTCCCCGAACCTGTATATCGCCTGCGGTATTTCCGGAGCGATCCAGCATCTGGCGGGCATGAGCTCGTCCAAATGCATTGTCGCGATCAACAAGGATGCGGAAGCGCCTATTTTTGCCAAAGCGGACTACGGTGTGGTGGATGATCTGTTCAAGGTTGTGCCCGCGCTGACTTCCGTCTGTAAACAGCTGGTTGGATAAAAACCCTTCGT
>JAKJCH010000252.1:325-642 GCA_022706565.1 Bacillota bacterium
GGGGACGATATTCAGACTATTTTATAATAGAGAGACTTTGCCCTCAAGTTTTGTTGGAGGATCAATGAAGACAAATGAATTTGGAATTGGTATGGAAGGACGCGAGGTTTTTTGGAACATTCCGTTGCCGTCATTCGAAATTATCCTTTTTGCTCTGACGTTCGTTGCTCTGGCCATTTTTGCCTACGGCGTTTATCGCCGCTGGCAGATGTGGAAAGCCATGGGAAAGCCGGAAATGCGCCTGGATGACATTGCTCAGAGAACTAAAACAGTTCTTGCCGAGGTTTTTCTGCAGAGAAAAGTTTTGAAAGATCCTT
>JAKJCH010000253.1:0-273 GCA_022706565.1 Bacillota bacterium
GGATAGTTTGCAGCAGGATCGTCTGCAGCAGGATGATTTGCAGCTGGATGGCTGGCCCTGCGCCAGGTGCAAGTTAGCGGCAGAAGCCGCGTAAATGAGAAGAAAGGTGGTTTGACGGTGGCCAAGATAATTACCTTTTATCCCCGGGGTGAGGGAAGCAAGTTCGACATGGATTATTACTGCGACAAGTTCGTTCCCTTTCTGGAGGAATTATTCGGTGGCGCATTGAAAGGGGTGGAGGTCGATCGCGGCGTGTATGGGGGGGAACCAGAT
>JAKJCH010000253.1:369-601 GCA_022706565.1 Bacillota bacterium
CAAAATCGAAGCGGAAAGAGCTAATTTTACGAACATCAAACCAATAGCCCTGATCACCGACCGGAAGCTCGATAAGCGCCTGTAAAGGCAGAAATAACTTGGGGCCTGTCCCCAAGTTATTGGGGGTAAAGTATGCGGGCGGAAATTTCTGCGGGGCATAGCAAAGCGGGAGGGAGGCAACAGTATGTCGGAGAACGATAAAGTTGAAGTGACACTCAAGCCAGCCAGTAAT
>JAKJCH010000254.1:0-297 GCA_022706565.1 Bacillota bacterium
CATCCTGGCCAGCTTGCTCATGGGCACCGCCCTGATCGCCGACGACGCCAATAGTGTCATTTTGGCTCGCCTGCCGGTGGTGGAACTGGGCTTCCTGGCCGCCTTTGTCCTGGGTCTATTCCTGACCTGGTCCATCATCAAGAGCGGCCGATTTTGAATACCCGGACACCAATAACTTGGGGCCTGTCCCCAAGTTATTGCGGCCTATCTATGTTCATAACCAAGCGGTTCCGGTGGTTGGGAAACAGTTGCCCCAACCCTTTGACCAATCCGCATTTACTACGGGGCTTTTAGCGT
>JAKJCH010000254.1:307-600 GCA_022706565.1 Bacillota bacterium
GGAGGGCTCTCAAAAACAGAATAACTTGGGGCCTGTCCCCAAGTTATTGTGGCAGGCAGGATATTCCTGCATCTTTTATTCTTGACGGAATATATTTAAAATGATAGTATTTTCGGAAGTTCAATAAATAAAGCGATGATCAGGATAGTAGTCAGCGGGGTGACTCCAAGAGAGCCGGGCAGGGTGGGAACCGGCAGCATACCGATGATGAATGCCGCCTGGGAGCGTTGGTTTTAAGGCTTTTAGCCCCAAGCCAGCCGGCCGCTGCCGTTACCGGTTCAAGGTGGGTCACA
>JAKJCH010000255.1:0-240 GCA_022706565.1 Bacillota bacterium
CATAACATCACCAACCTGGGTGAGACCGACCTGGTCACCATCATGTGGGCCAATGAAGCCTTTGACCCTGAGCGCCCCGACACCTACTACCTGGAGGTATAAGGGCGGAAATAACTTGCAATAACTTGGGGCCTGTCCCCAAGTTATTGACCCTCAAGTATTGGGGGGAATGTATCGGTGAGGAAGGAAAACGAGGCAAAAGAACCGTCCCCGCGCCTTGGTGGAGTATAGAGGAGGGAA
>JAKJCH010000255.1:290-597 GCA_022706565.1 Bacillota bacterium
TGTCGGCCGCCGGGAAAAGATAAGCCTGGTGGGGCTTGGTTATGTGGGCATGCCCATCGCGGTGTCATTTTCGAAAAAGGCTGAGGTAATCGGTTTCGATATCAACCAGAGTAAGATCGAGCTGTACCGGCAGGGGATCGACCCTACCCGGGAGGTAGGCAATGAGGCGATCAAGGCTTGCAGCGTCGATTTTACCAGTGACGAAAGCCGGCTGCGGGAGGCGCGTTTTCATATCGTGGCGGTTCCCACTCCAGTCAATCCTGACCATACCCCAGACCTGTCTCCGGTGCTGGGGGCCAGCGCCATC
>JAKJCH010000256.1:0-234 GCA_022706565.1 Bacillota bacterium
AGAGGCCGGTGTAAACATATCCAGGGGCGAGAATTCCCTGCATGTGCGCTATAAGAAGCCGTTAAATGCCGTGAATATTACAACGCTTCCTTATCCTGGTTTTCCTACCGATATGCAGGCGCAGATGATGAGCCTGATGAGCCTTACCCCGGGCATAACGATTATAACTGAGAAAATTTATCCGGATAGGTTTATGCATGTCTCTGAGTTAAACCGTATGGGCGCGCATATACA
>JAKJCH010000256.1:295-574 GCA_022706565.1 Bacillota bacterium
TTGCCTTGGCAGGACTGGCAGCTTCCGGGGAGACATCCATATCCAGAATATACCATCTTGAGCGAGGTTATGAGAGAATCGAAGAGAAATTAGAAAGTTTAGGCGCTAAGGTGCGCAGGGAAAAAGAATGATTTTAATGATTGATAATTACGATTCTTTTACTTACAACCTAGTCCAGTATTTAGGTTCTTTGGGCAAAAGCGTTAAGGTCTTTCGTAATGATAAGATAACTATCCCGGGGATAATAAGGCTTAAACCAGAGAAGATAATTATTTCTCC
>JAKJCH010000257.1 GCA_022706565.1 Bacillota bacterium
GAAAGCCTGGTTCCGCGGTACCACCCTGATTAATCAAACCACTATTAATGCAGCTTAATTCTCTTTGCTGCCCTTTAACGGTGGCTACCGGTGAGATCTACTACTATTTCAATCCACTGCTCCCAGGTGAATTCACCTGTTTTCCCTCCTGGCCATACTTCCAGTCTATGATACGGCCTCCCTGCAGGGCTTCCAGCAGGTTACTTGTCCTGTTCCCAGCGATTAATTTATTGAGTTATAAACATCTTATAAAGAAGATAATACAGTATACAACCGGATTGTTCAAAAAGATGCCATAGATTATCAGCTGGATTCATCGTTTGGGTCCACCCTTCAAGTTATTATGAGGGCCGAACTATAAGAGATTGTATCATATTTATAAAGTCAGGACAAGAAAAAACCCTGTCTCTGTTTCCACGCCTCGTTTATAATTATAGCACAGGCTACCGCTGCATTCAAAGAATCAACTCCGGGCTTGATGGGTATTTTGCAGTTTATATCACAAATCTCCTCTATACCCGGTCTCACTCCTTGTGATTCGCTTCCTATGGCCAGTAAAGACGGACCT
>JAKJCH010000258.1 GCA_022706565.1 Bacillota bacterium
CGTTTCAGGAAGCGGACATCTTCGGCATTACGATGCCGGTGGTGAAGCACAGTTACCTGGTGAAGAAGACAAACGACATCCCGCGGATTGCCCGTGAGGCCTATCATATCGCGACGACTGGACGCCCCGGTCCGGTGCTGATTGACATCCCCAAGGATGTGAGCGCGGGTCCGTGCACGGCCGACCTGTACCAGGAAATGGATCTGCCGGGTTACAAGCCGTACCCGGAGTCGGTGGACAAGGAGACGATCCTGGAGGTGGCGGAAGCGCTGAGCAAGTCGCGCAAGCCGGTTCTGCTGGTGGGTCACGGAGTGATCATCTCGGACGCTTGCGCGCAGATGAAGGCGCTGGCGGAGAAGCTGAACGCGCCGGTGGTGAATACGCTGCTGGGCAAGGGCGGCTTTCCCGAGACGCATCGCCTTTCCCTGGGCATGCTGGGCATGCACGGCACAGCCTACGCGACGAAGGCCGTGATCGAGTGCGATCTGATCATGTCCATCGGGTCGCGGTTTGACGACCGGATCATCGGTCAGCCGGACAAGTTCTGCAAGAACGCGACGAAGA
>JAKJCH010000259.1 GCA_022706565.1 Bacillota bacterium
GGTGAAGATCTATACCACTTCCCACCTGATCAGACCCGAATACCTTAACCATCACGGCACCCTGTATGCCGGCAAATCCGTGGATTGGATGGTAGAGGCAGCCTTCTCCGCCGTGGCTCAGGAGCACGGCATCCCCGATGAGCTCGTGTGCCTCAAGATTGAGGAGATGACCTTCAAACAACCAGTGGAAGCAGGCGACATCCTGATAATCTCAGCCACGGTAGCCCGGGCTTCCGGCTCCAGCATCGTGATGCACGTGGAGTCCACTACCCAGATGTCGCGGGTATCCTGTGTGGAGGGTTACATAACCTTTGTAACCTGGGACAGCCAGACCAGGACTTCCAAACCACACCGTATCTGCCTGGACGAAGCAGCCGACGCCCGCGAGAGCGAGATCCGGGCCCGGGCCGCCAAGTTCAAGCACAAACAGTCATAAAACAGTGCCAATAACTTGGGGCCTGTCCCCAAGTTATTGGCGGTAAAAAGTGGCTTGAATGCCGGTGGGGCGCGAGTTTGGCGGGATCGTGGCCAGCATGCCGGCGAGCACCGATTGGGCAAC
>JAKJCH010000025.1 GCA_022706565.1 Bacillota bacterium
CAATCGGGAGAGGTATAAGGATTACCGCAGCGAGGCGTTTCTTTCCGGAAGCTACTTTTGCGACGGCCAGGAATACCTTTTGGAGGGACGTGCCGACGGGGTTTTCAGCCAGGACGGGGTTTATATCGTCGAAGAGATAAAGACCACTGCGCTGCCTATTGGCTTGATCGGCGAAGATTACGACCCGGCCCATTGGGGACAGGCCAAATGTTATGCCCATATCTTCGGAGTGCAGAATGATCTGTCCGAGGTATCGATACAGTTGACCTACATCAATCTGGACACCAACGAGTCCAAGAGTTTTGTCAGCCGCTTCGATATGACTGAGCTGGGCGACTTTGTCAATCATCTCATAGCCCAATACGCGGAATGGGCCAATCTGACGGAGGAGTGGATCAAGACCCGGGATGATTCGATCAAGCTGCTGCAGTTTCCCTTTCCCGCCTATCGCCCCGGTCAGCGCCAGCTGGCAGTAGCCGCCTATCGAGCCATAGCCGGCCGCACCCGGCTTTTCGCCCAGGCCCCCACCGGCGTCGGGAAGACCATTTCCGTTTTATTTCCAGCCATTAAGGCTATGGGGGAGGGGATAAACACCAAAATATTCTACCTGACCGCCCGGACCACTACCCAACTCGTGGCCGAGGAGGCCGTGGCCAGGATGCGGGAGGGCGGACTGCGGCTCAAGACCCTGACCTTGACTGCCAAGGACAAGATCTGTTTTTGTGAGCAGACTGCCTGCCGCCCCGACTACTGCCAATTCGCGCAAGGGCATTATGATCGGATCAATACAGCCATTCTGGATACCTTCCAGGCTAGCGATGACCTGTCTCGGTCGGTGATCGAGGAATACGCCCGTCGTCACCGGGTATGTCCATTTGAACTATCCCTGGATCTTGCCCTGCTGGCCGATTGCGTCATCTGCGACTACAATTATGTGTTCGACCCCAAGGCTTATCTGCGCCGCTTTTTCGCGGAAGGGGGCGGTGATCACGTTTTCCTGATCGATGAGGCTCACAACCTGGTCGACCGCTCCCGGGAGATGTTTTCGGCCCAGCTGAACAAAAGCAACTTCTTCCAAATCAAAAAGAAATGCAAGGGCCGCAGCAAGCCCCTGGACAAGGTGCTGAATTCGATCAATCGCTGTCTGATCGACCTGCGCAAGCAGCTCCCCGACAGCGGTTGCCAGGCCGTTCCGGCCCGACCGGATGACTTTATTGAGCTGGTGAACAGATTTGCATCCGGTGCGGAATTGCTGCTGAAGGAAAACCGGGAGTTGGCAGAAGACAAGGACTTCCTGCAGCTCTACTTCGATGCCCTGGGCTTCATCAGTATTGCCGATCTGTATGACGAGCGCTATGTCACCCTGGTCGACGCCAGCCGTCATGAAGTTGCGGTAAAGTTGTTCTGCCTGGACCCCTCCCACCTCCTGGCTGAGTGTTTGCAAAGAGGTATTTCCGCCCTAATGTTTTCAGCCACCCTCACCCCCCTGCCATATTTCCGGGATATGCTGGGCGGAGGGGAAGGAGACAGCTTGCTGGCCCTGGACTCTCCCTTCAATCCCAATAATCTGTGTCTATTGGTGGCCGATCGGGTCTCCACCCGTTTTCGGGATCGGGATCGGAGCCGGGAAGAGATAGCCGGCCTGATCTCTAGCCTGGTATCTGCCCAAACCGGCAACTACATAGTCTATTTTCCATCCTACAAATATATGCGGGACGTTTATGAAGTATTCATCTCTCTGTTTCCGGATATGGAAACGGTGGTGCAGGAAAGCGATATGGCCGAATCGGAGCGGGAGGAATTCCTGGCCGGCTTCGAAGCGGAGCCCGAGCGAACCTTGATTGCCTTCTGCGTGTTGGGGGGAATATTCGCCGAAGGCATCGATCTGGTGGGCAGCCGCTTGATTGGGGCGGTGGTGGTCAGTGTGGGTTTGCCTCAATTGAACATTCAGCAGGATACCATCATGGAGTATTTCCAGCAAAAGCATGGCCGGGGATATGAGTATGCCTATCGCTACCCAGGAATGAACAAGGTCTTGCAGGCTGCCGGCCGGGTCATCCGGTCGGAGAGCGACCGGGGTGCGGTATTGCTAATCGATGAGCGCTACGGACACCGGAGTTATCAGGAATTGTTCCCGCCACACTGGCGCAATTACGAGAAGATCAAGAATCCCCCGGCCATCTCCAAGACCCTGCAGTCATTCTGGAGCCACAGCGAAAAAGCCTAGTTGCGGATTTGCCGCTGATTTGCCAAAATGCTGTACTATTGTAATATATAAGATAAATACAACCTCAAACCAGAGCCCGGTCAATAATTGAGCGCGGCCGGCTGGGATGCATGGGAGCTCCCCGCTGACAGCCATCTACGCCACGCAAGGAGGTTTGCCGATGCGTATCACCCGGGTCCATATCGAAAATTACCGCAGCATCCGGGAACTTGACCTCTACCCGGACGATTATACTATTCTTATCGGTGACAACAATGCTGGCAAGAGCAATATCCTCAAAGCCATGAATCTGGTGCTGGGAGAAACCTGGCCTACCGACCGGACCTTCACTCTGGAGGATTTCCACAACCACGACTCGGAACAGGACATCGTGATTCAGGTTTATTTCGATACCGTACTGGAGAAGTGGAAAAACATGAGTCTGAAGGTATGGGGCTTCGAATTGCGGGGTCATGCCTATAAAAGGGCTTATCGGGGCCTTCCCCGGGGTACCATTAAGGTGGACTACACCTGCATCAATGACAAGGGGGAGACGGTCCGGTACCCGGCCGAGCCCCTGCAGGAGGGCAAGCAGGCCAAGATTTGGTATGACTTGAAGGTTTCCCAGGCGTTCAAAGACAGCCTCCCTTTTATTTACATCGACCAGATGAGGGATTATTATCGGCAGGATCCCGCTAACCGATGGTCGGCTTTGCGGAAGATGGTCAATGATGTCAGCACCGCGGTCAATCATGACCGGACTACGGTAAAGGTGCTCACTGCCGATGGTGAAGTAAAGATGACCCGCAAACAAGCCTTTGAGTATAAGATGGGTGAAGCCCTCGGTTATTTGGGGCACCTGGATTTGGTATCGATCGAAGACCAGATAGGGTGGGGCCTGGAGCAAATGGGGTTTGGCGGGGGGGACAGCGGCGTCGCGGTAAAAATGGCTTTGGCCGATCAGGTGGATGCCTTCCGCAGCCTGCGCTTACTGGTAGACCAAATGGGCAGTTCCACTATGGCGGAATCGGCTGGATCAGGAATGCAAAGTGCCCTGGTTATAGCCATTCTGAGGGCTTATGCAGAGATTAAAAGAGAAGGAGCAGTAATGGCCATCGAAACCCCGGAAATATTCCTCCATCCTCGCCAGATGGCCTACTTCCGAGACGCTTTGAGGTCTTTGAGTACAATGCACCAGGTCCTGATTGTCACTCATTCCCCCGAATTTGTCGATATTTCCAGGCCTGGGGAGATTCACTTGGTGCGGCGCCGTGGTGAGGCTGGTACCAGAATCACAACCGGTAACCCGGATCAATTCGATGAGGAATTCAAGCAGGCATTGGCGCTGTCCAATTTTGAGGACAGGGAGCGCAGCCGGATGTTTTTCGCGCGGGGGTTGGTGCTGGTGGCCGATTCTCTGGACAAACTGGCGTTCAATATGACTGCCCGGAGCCTGGCAGTGGATCTCAACCGGGCCGGGATTGAAGTGATTGCCTGCGGCGGGAAAGGCAGCCTGCTCCGCTATGCACAATTAGCCCGCGCTTTTGAAATTCCCGCGGTGGTCATCGCCGCCAGCGGGTTAAGCGGGGATGATGGTACTCTGGAGCCCGACCCCTCGACTGGGACAACCGACCCGTCCGATCAGCACGTGAATGAGACCCTGCGGCGGGGAATCAAGGAGGCGGACTTGTTCTGGCTGCATCCGGATTTGATCGCGGCAGTGGGGCTGCGGGGTGATGGCATTGATTTACATAAGGACACGGCTGACTATTTTCGATCTCATTCAGCCGATGATTTGCCCACCGCTCTGATACAGGCGGTGGGACGCATATGTTGGTTAACCGGGCATGAACTATTGGGGAGGGGGGAAGAATATAATGGCAGCAAGTAAACGGGTGGTTTGGAAGGGAGCCATCAGCTTCGGGCTGGTGAACATCCCGGTAGCTTTGCATACCGCCGTCAGCGAATCCGGCGTAGACTTTGACTTGCTCGACAAACGCACCATGGAGAGGGTAGGTTACAAGCGGATAAATAAAGCCACCGGGGAAGAAATCGAGCCGGATAATATCGTGAGGGCTATCGCTTATGACCGGCAGCAATATGTGGTTTTGTCCGATGAGGAAATACAATCCCGGCTGGCCCATAGCACCCAAACCATCGATATCGAGTCCTTTGTGGAGCTGGCCGACATCCCTCTGGTGTACTATGAACGCCCTTACTACTTATCCCCGCTGGGACAGGCGGGCAAGGCATATTCCCTGTTGCGGGAAACCCTGGTACGCACCAAACGGGCCGGGATCGCCCGGGTGGTGATCCACACCAAGCAGCACCTGGCCGCCATCGTACCACAGGGAAGGGCCTTGGTGCTGGTGCTCTTGCGTTGGGCCGACCAGATCCGCTCCGCTGAAGATTTGGCACTTCCGGAGGCAACTGATTTAAATCAGAAGGAACTGGCCATCGCCGACCAGTTGGTGGAAACAATGTCTGAACCCTGGCAGCCGGAGAGGTATGAGGATAGATTCCGGGCTCAAGTGATGGCCTTGGTGGAGGAGAAAGCCCGTACCGGTCATATCGAGGCTGTTAAGGGCAGTGAGGCTGGCCCCGCGGGCGGAGAAGGCGCTCAGATCATCGATTTGACGGAGCTGCTGCGTCGCAGTTTGGAGGCCCGGAAAAAGGATCAGCATGCAAAACAAGCTTCCAAAAGGAAAAAACCGGGAGAGAAGGATAAGGACCTGAGTCTGTAGGCAGAAACAAACGGTGTCGACAGTGGAGATGCGTATATGCCTAAAAACAAGAAAGAGACCGACCCATTGGGGTCATACAAGGACAAAAGAGATTTTACGGTAACCCCCGAACCGGCTGGCGGTCCTGGCAGCATAGGGGCGGGGCGAGCCTTTGTAATTCAGAAGCATGATGCCCGCAGCACTCACTATGACCTGCGCCTGGAGCTGGACGGGGTGCTCAAGAGCTGGGCCGTTCCCAAAGGCCCCAGCCCGGAACCGGGCCAAAAAAGACTGGCGGTGCATGTCGAGGACCATCCTCTGGAATACCTGGATTTCGAGGGAACCATCCCGGTTGGCCAATATGGCGCCGGGGGGATGTTTATCTGGGATCGGGGGGTCTGGGAGCCCATCGGTGATCCTGCCCAGGGATTAAATGAAGGCCACCTCAAGTTTTATTTGCATGGGGAGAAGCTGCAGGGAGCCTGGGTGTTGGTGCAAATGCGCCGTAAATCAGGTGAAGACAAGAACTGGCTGCTCATCAAAGAAAAGCATGATGGCCAGAGTGGGACAGTCAACCTGGAAAAAAGCGAGCCGGCGGTCGACTCTGCTGGTTCGGATAGTATGCTGCTTTCTCTTCCGGCGGGCGCCAAGCCGGCCCCCGTGCCTGCCCAGCTGGCCCCCCAACTGGCCACCCTGGTGGAAAAGCCCCCCGCCGGTGACGATTGGATATATGAAATCAAATTTGATGGTTACCGGATTCTAACTCATTTTCAAGAGGGATCGGTGCGGCTCTTCACCCGCAATGGGCACGACTGGACCAGCAAACTGAACAGTCTGGTGGAACCGCTCCAGAAGCTCAAGGTAGCCCCGGGATGGCTGGATGGGGAGATAGTTATCCTCGGAGAAAATGGGGCGCCTGATTTCGGTGCTTTGCAGGCTGCCTTTGAAGCCGGGCGCACCGGCGAGATCGTCTATTACGTCTTCGATATGCCTTTCTGCGCCGGCTACGACCTGCGCTCGGCCAGCCTTACTGCTCGCCGATTGCTGCTGGCGGACGTGATGGAGGAATCAGACTCGTCCCGGCTCCGCTTTAGCCAGGACTTCACCGGCAGCGTTGAGGATATCTTGCGCAGTGCCTGCGATATGGGACTGGAAGGTGTAATGGGGAAAAAGAAAGGGGCAGCTTATGTATCTGGGCGAACTCAAAGTTGGATAAAACTGAAGTGCAGTCGGCGCCAGGAGTTTGTGGTGGCTGGATATACGTCTCCGACCACTGCCGGCCGGGGCTTCAAATCGTTGGTATTGGGAGTTCACGATGGGAATGGCCAGCTCCGGTATGCCGGCAAGGTAGGGACCGGTTTTAATTCCAGGAATTCAGGGATGATAATGCAGCAGTTGGAGCGTCTGGTAACGGAGCAAAGCCCTTTGGCCGAAATACCAAAAGGAATCCAGGCCAACTGGCTGCGGCCCGAATTGGTGGCCGAAGTGTCATTCGCAGAGTGGACCAGGGATGGAAGGGTCAGACATGGGGTGTTTCATGGGCTGCGCACCGACAAGGCGCCTACCGCCATTACCCGTGAAGAGCCAGCCAGCCTCTCCAACCCTTCGGCCAGCCCCAACATAGTATCAAGCCCCCCAAATAAAGCGAAGGAGCCACCGAACTTGCCGAAAATCAGCAATCCGGACCGGGTGGTGGACCCGACCACATCGTTGACCAAAATGGACCTGGTCAATTACTACCGGGCGGCAGCCCGGTGGATATTGCCCCATCTCCAGGACCGGCCGGTTTCTTTCCTGCGGGCTCCAGAAGGGGTGGGCGGGGAATTCTTCTTTCAAAAACATGGAGAAAAGCTGAACATAACCGGACTGCGGCACCTGGATCCGCAGCTGGACCCGGGGCACCCGTCCCTGATGGCGATCGAGACCTGCGAGGCTCTGATAGGCGCGGTGCAGATGAATGTAATCGAATTTCATACCTGGAATGCAGTGGTGGAAAAAATCGAAAAACCTGACCGCATGGTATTTGACCTGGACCCCGGCGAAGGCGTGAAATGGGCCATGATCGCTGAGGCGGCTCAACTGACCCGGGCCTTGCTGGAGGAATTGGAGCTAAGGAGTTTCCTAAAAACCAGCGGGGGCAAGGGCCTGCATGTGGTAGTGCCATTGAAACGGCGTGACGATTGGGAGACTGTCAAGGCCTTCTCCAAGGGGGTAGCCAGCCACCTGGCCCGGGTGATACCCGAACGCTTTACCGATAAGTCCGGTCCCCGCAACCGGGTGGGCAAGATCTTCATCGATTACAACCGCAATGGCCGCGGCGCTACCACGGTAGCTGCCTATTCGGCCCGGGCCCGGGCTGGTCTGGGGGTTTCGATGCCTTGCACTTGGCAGGAACTCTCTCAACTGACCGGGGGTGACCATTGGAATATTACCAACGCCCACCTGCGGCTGGAGCGCTCCGATGATCCTTGGCAGGATTACTGGCAAACCAAGCAGGTTATAAAGGCGGCCAGCAAGAAAACCATGTTGCGGCATTGAAAACGAGGGTGCACATGTCAACCGCTATCGGCTGCGTGACATGAACCAAGAGGCCGGCAGAACATCTGAGGGGAGAATTACAGGAGGAGGGGTAAAAATGAAGGTTGTCTATCATGAGGACTTCAACCAGGTTTACACATCCGACCCGGCTGCACGGGATGGCAGGATTGAGGCCGTGCATGCGGTGCTTAAAGGAAAGGTCTCCTTTGTCACAGCGGTACCGGCATCCCGGGAGGACATTCTCCGGGTGCACACGCAAGAACACGCTGAATATGTGGAGCGCAAGCGATTGTACGACATTGCTGCTCTAGCCGCCGGCGGTGCCATCCAGGCTGCGGAAATCGGGTTGACTGAGCCCTGCTTCGCATTAATTCGCCCGCCCGGACATCATGCCTCCGCTGACAACGCCTGGGGATTTTGTTATTTCAACAATATGGCTATCGCCCTGGAGAGACTAAAGGCGGAAGGTAAAATCCGGAAAGCCTTCATCTTGGATTTCGATCTCCATTTCGGCGATGGCAACGTCAATATCTTGAATCCCAAAGGCTATGTTACTATCTTGAACCCGGGCCACACCCGGAGCCGCGAGGAATACCTGCGTACCGTCGAAAAAGCGCTGGCATTGACAGATGCGGACATAATCGCCGCATCGGCTGGATTCGACAATCACGAAGACGATTGGGGCGGTCTGCTGAAGACCAAGGATTATACTCATATGGGCCGGCTCATGAATGAGGCCGCCCGGCGCAACCAGGGTGGCTGCTTCGGGATTTTGGAAGGCGGATATAATCACGTGGTGCTGGGCCATAATGTGCTGGCCTTTGTGGAAGGGCTCAGAGGCGACCAGTAACCCACTGGAGGGGTTATCGAGAACTCTTTCTTGACAATATAGTTGGAGCCTGCCGGGATGAACGCGGGCTAAATATTTGGCTCGAAATAAATTAACTACTGTCGATTAAATTGGTTTGGGTTTATAATGTTACAAATAAATCAAGTACTGGCAGGCCATAGGATGTGCTTGTTCAATGAGATTTATTCACAATGAACATGCACTTTTTTATTACCTTGAAACAATAAAGGTGCTGCCATTTTGAGAAGGCGGGGCGGTCAAGGGCTCCGGCCTGGCACAGGCTAAGACGAGTGAGATTCTGTTGGGAGCGGGAGGATATCATGAATTTCATCATCCAACACAAGAAAACGGTCATCTACCTGACTGGAGGTCTATTGCTGGCATTAATCCTATGGTTCATATTGAAACCGCCCGTGGTAGGCGCATACAGAGTTGAACAGGGGGATTATGTACCCTCCTTGCTGCTGAGCGGCGAGGTGATAGCGGAGCAGAGCAGTGTCCTTTCGGCTCAGATTGCGGGGATGGTTATGGACTGTCCGGTAAAGAAAGGTGAAAAAGTAAGTCAGGGACAGTTGCTGATCCGGATCGATGACCGCCAGTTGATCCTGGATCGGGACCGGGCTGCGGCCGCTGTGGAGATGGCCCGATCGCAGCTGCAAAAGGCATCTACGGTAACCCTAGAGGAGGCCCGCGCCAGCAGTGTCCAGGCCGATCTGGCCCGGGATAAAGCCGAACTCGAATATAACCGCCAGAAGGCTCTCTTCGATGGCGCCGCCATCAGCATGGCCCAGTTGGAAGAAGCCGAACGCAACCGGAGCATTAGCCAGGAGAAAGCCAATTCGGCCAGAGTCCTGATGGAATCGCTGGAACAGGGCGGTTCCAACCTGGCCGTTTTACAAGCGGAGCTAAAGCAGCGCCAGTTGGACCTGGCCGAAAAGGAGATGCGATTGTCGCAATCCCGCATCGTGGCTCCGATGGACGGAGTTCTGTTGGACCTTTACGTCAGTCCGGGTGAATTGGCTGCGGTCGGTACCCAAGTAGCTCTGGTCGCCAACGGTCAGGGAATACGGATCAAGATTCAGCCCGACCAACGTTATGCCAGCTTGGCGGTGACCGGCAACCGGGCTCAGGTGTGGGTTACCAACGCGGCGGACACCAAATGGGAGGCCCGGGTGGTTTATACTGAGCCGCTGGCGAATGCTGAACAGGGATCTATTACGGCGGAGTTGGAGTTTGTCGGGCCGGCACCTTCGCTTTCCCCGGGACAATTATTGTCGGTACAGATCTTTGGGGCGGTACAGCCAGGCGCCGTTATCGTTCCCGATGCCTTTCTGGCCGTAATGGATGGCGAAAACGGCGTATGGCTGGCCAACAACAACCGAACCAGTTTTACTCCAATAAAAACCGGCATCAGGACCGCTGATGGGGTAGTGGTTACCGAGGGCTTGAAAACAGGAGATCTGGTCGTCGCGCCCGAGGGACGCACCCCCAACCAGCGGGTAACTCCGCGCGAGGATAAGCCGTGAAGCGGGGCATGCTGTTCGAAATGGAGCTGGCGCGCCGGTTTCTCGCCGAGAGCCGGGGACAGACCTTGCTTATCATCGTTGGGATAGGTATAGGGGTGGCGGTGATGGTTTTTCTGAGCGCCCTGATTGATGGGTTGCAGGCCGATCTTATCCAAAAAACGGTGGGCCGCTCGCCTCATATCGTTATCAGTAATGCAGAATACGCGGCCGCTGATGCAGTTACCGACATGAATGGCAGCCAGGTCCTGCTCATGGACGCGACCCAGAAGACCCTGCGGCCCATCGTCGATTGGCGCAGCGCAGTTACCGCTTTGGCCGCTGATGACAGGATAGAAGCGGTGTTACCGGTAGTGGACGGCTCTGGACTCATCCGTCGCGGGCAAGTGAGCCGGGCCATACTGCTGCGGGGTTTCGATCTTCAGGAGGCTAACCGGATCTACGACATAAACAATTCCATTATCGCTGGAAACCGCAATGCGGTAGATGGTGCGGTGCTGATCGGCAAGAACCTGGCCGAAGACCTGAGTATTACCGCGGGAGACCCGATACAGCTGGAATTGCCCGGCCAGGAGCCCCTGATCGTGATGGTGGATGGCGTCTTCGATCTGGGAGCGGCGGCCATCAACCAGCGTTGGTTGGTGATGGATCAACGTCGAGCGGCTGCGCTCTTGGGCACCGGGGATAGGGTCAACACCATTGAGATGCAGGTTTATGATGTGTTGGGGGCCGATTCGTTAGCACGTGAATGGGGGATCCGGTTGCCAGACTACCAGGTGGAGAGTTGGCAGCAGAGCAATGCCTCCCTGGTCTCCACTCTGAAGAGTCAGAGCAGTTCCAGTTACACCATCCAGGTATTTGTGCTCCTGGCGGTCATACTGGGAGTGGCTTCGGTGCTGGCCATCAGTGCAGTACAGAAGTCCAAGGAAATCGGTATTTTGAAGGCCATCGGGATACGCACAGCCAGCGTATCCAGGGCTTTTTTGTTCCAGGGACTGGTGTTGGGCATCTTCGGGACGCTGCTGGGTTTCGGTCTCGGTCTGGCCATGAGCCAGGCATTTGTGGTATTTGCCAAACAGGAGTATACACTCCTGCTCAAACCGGTGACCACAGCGGTGATCGTGACAGCTACCATTGTGGCCGCGACACTATCAGCCTATCTGCCCGCCCGAAAGGTATCGCAGATTAATCCCATCGAGGTGATCCGCAATGGCTGATCAGTTGATTAAGATTACTGATCTGGTTAAGGATTACGGAGAAGGAGCGATCCGCACCAGGGTCCTGCAGGGGATCAATATGGAATTGCATTGTGGGGAGTTTACCTCACTGATAGGTGCTTCCGGTTCCGGCAAGAGCACCCTGCTCAACATAATCGGAGCCCTGGACCGTCCCACTGGGGGAACGGTGATGATAGACGGAACCGATTTAAGCCGATTGGATGACGATGAGCTGGCCTTGTTTCGCAACCGAACTATCGGCTTCATATTTCAGTTCCATTTTCTCCTGCCCCAGTTCACGGTGTTGGAAAACGTCCTCATCCCGGCCATGATTTATGACGGATTTGCCACCCCGGCTATGGAGAAACGGGCATTGGAATTACTGGAGCGGGTGGGTCTGAGTCACCGCCGCGATAGCCGAGCCAACGCCATCTCGGGCGGCGAACAACAGCGGGCTGCGGTGGCCCGGGCCCTGATAAACCAACCCCGCATCATACTGGCCGATGAACCTACCGGCAATCTGGACAGCGCCAATACAGAATTGGTGTTCAGTTTGCTGCGAGAGATGAATGGCCAGTATTGTACCAGCATGATCATGGTGACTCATGACCGCAAACTGGCCGACCGCAGTGACCGGCTGGTGGAAATAAGTGACGGGAGGGTCCTCAGTGATACCTATCTGGAGAAATCGGGCGGATAGTACTGTACTCTGGGGATACCCTAAGGTTAAATATTTCTCCAGTAACCTGCTATAATCTCAATAAGCCGATTAATCCAGAATGCGTTGGAAAGGGGAATAATCAATGAACCTCAAAGAAGCCCTGGAGTTGTCCATAGAAGCCGAAAAGAATGCCATGGAACGCTATACCAACCTGGCCAAGGAAGTCGAAGACCCGGAGACCAGATTGATGCTGGAGCAGATAGCCCGCGAAGAGGCCGGGCACCTCAAGAAACTAAAAGAGAGACTCAAGGCCGTCACCTTGTTGGACTGATCAGTGAGCGGGGACGGTCGCATGCACCCCAGGAGTGAGATTGGCCGACCAGGTACCCAGGAATATGCTTATCAGGATGACGGCCAGAATCAAGCCGAATACGATCAGTCTTCTGCGCACGTGGATTTCGCCCTGGAGGTATTCGGACAGAAAATGGGTAACCAACACAGTGGTACCGGAGAAAAGGAACACGAAGACCAGCTTGATCCAACCGGGAATCACGGCGGAGAGGCTGTAGTAAGCCAATACTATGAATTCGATCAGTCCGGCCGCAAACTGGTAGACCATGCTTTTCTTTTGCATTTCAAGGTTTACATCCAATAACTCACGAATCTTGTTCTGGGTTTCTAAATTGGTACGGCTGTTCATGACCTGTATCCTGCCCTGCACAACCGCGATGGCCTCATGATAGTTCTGTTCCACCATATTTAGGTGTTCCCGCAGTTCCTCCAGACCTTCCAAACGTTTATAGTATTCCGCCAGCATTTCCCTAACCTGTTCCGGCCCCAAACGCAGGGCCGGCTCATTCCGGAATCGCCTCTCTGCTCCTTTGAGCATGGTCTCCAAGCGCTGGACTCCATCGATCACCAGTCTCTCGTCAGCCACTAGTTTGGCGAAAGCGCTGGCCAATTCCTTGATGTGATCCTCCAATGCCTGGTTGATATCAACGGAAGGTTGGTTCATTACCAACTGGGTATGGAGGATGCTGATTAGTTTCTTGCTCAGAGCATCTTTCTCCAGACAGATGGTGTTGGCCCGGTCCCGCAACAGCCCATTGAGTTCGCCGAGATAGATCATTTGGGCGTGCAGGTTGGGTAAGCGGCGAACCAGCAGAGGAGTCAAGGGTCCAATTTCTCCAGAGCGGTAAACATAAACCGCCTCCGTGTCGTTCCTGTCGATATGCAACTTGAACAGGGGAGCTTCACCGGTTGGGAATTCCAACTCCCGGCAGGGCAGCAAAGGCAGTGCCTCCTCCAATAATTGGGCTGAATTGCCATCTCCGGTAGCCAATAAGGTAAGCTGGCCCATTAGGTCGTCGTAGCACATGTCGGACTGTTTTTCCAGATCCTGCAGATGGCGTAATGACCCTACCCAGTCTCCTGTGGCATCCGGGGTCTTGACCGCCAGGATGGCCATTTTTCCTGAGTAATCAGTCAGCCTGCCAAAGAAACCGCCTGGATTGGCAAAATCCGGGGCAGCCTCACCGGTGATCGCCGTATACGAATGTTGAGTCAGGATGTCTGCCAGCGAATCAATGCAATCGGAATCGTCTTTTAAAGAATAATAATATCGCACTACAAATGCAGCCAAAACCTTCAACTCCATCATTGCCAAATTATCTTGCTAATAGAATGATAGTTTGGTTGGGACCATTTGGCAATCGCAAAAAACATGGCTGCAATCATCCTTTCTTCTTGACGTGACTGCTGCAATAAATGAAAATGAAACTTGGTCGAAGAAAGTCGTCGGGGCATCCCCTGGAGTTTCCATAGCTATTGGGCGGAGGATTGGGTGTGAAGAAAAGGGTAATCGAAGGCCGGAACCTGGCCAAGGAATTTTCCGGGCAGCGAGTGGTGGACAATTTCAACTTTTGCGTCATGTCCGAGGATTTCCTCACCATACTGGGTCCCAGTGGCAGCGGAAAGACGACTGTGCTGCGCATGATTGGCGGCTTTGAAATGCCTACCGAGGGCGACATCCTGTTTGAAGACCGGGTAATCACATCGGTCCCGCCCTATCAAAGACCGATTAATACAGTCTTCCAGAAGTATGCGCTTTTTCCCCACATGAACGTTTACGAAAACATAGCTTTCGGCCTGCGCCTTAGGAAGGCGGAGGAGCAGGAGATCCGAAAAAGGGTGGGGCGGATGCTGGAACTGGTCAATCTGCGCGGTTTCGAAAAGCGGGCCATCGATTCTCTGAGCGGTGGGCAGCAGCAGCGGGTGGCCATCGCCCGGGCGCTGGTCAACGAACCCAAGGTGCTGTTGCTGGATGAGCCTTTGGGGGCTCTCGACCTCAAATTGAGAAAAGAGATGCAGGTGGAGCTCAAATACATGCAACAGGAACTGGGCATCACCTTCATATATGTCACCCATGATCAGGAAGAGGCTCTGACCATGTCCAACCAGGTCATCGTTATGAATAAGGGGAAGATTGAACAGT
>JAKJCH010000260.1 GCA_022706565.1 Bacillota bacterium
GTGGGAGAAGGTGCATGTTCTTACACACGTATCAGATAAACTCGCGCAGCATTTGTACGCAACCCCGGTTGCAACCTGATGCACTTTTTGGGCAAACCTGTTGAGAGACAGGGACGCAAAGCCACCGGTCCAAACCTTGTTGTTATGAGGCGGATAGCGGGGTTGCCGGTGCTGCTTGGCAGCGCTCGTTTGTGTCGTGCCCTTTCGTTTGACACATCGAAAGGATCTTGCATGTCAGCTATGTATGTCGCACCCGGAGCGGTGCCATGAAGCAGACCAAACCCTATGGCGCTACTTCTAACCAGCACCTGATGCCGGCCCTGAGTGTCGACATCCCGCTGCCCATATCCGCAGAAATGGGCCATGAAAGGCCTGCCCTCGATATTGGAGAGCAGTTTTCCATCGCAATACCAGCCACGGAACCAATGCCCCTGCCCATCCGGATGCTTGCCTACGCAGCGACCGCCGTGGTCGCCACTGCCGGCTACATCTGGATCAGGGACAGCCTCTTTGCGCAGAACCTGATCACCATGGTGACCACCAAGGAAACCG
>JAKJCH010000261.1:0-244 GCA_022706565.1 Bacillota bacterium
TAAGCGCTGAAAGCATCTAAGCGCGAAGCCATCCCCAAGATGAGATCTCCCACAGGGTAACCTGGTAAGACCCCTGGCAGACTACCAGGTAGATAGGCCGGATGTGCAAGCTGGGTAACCAGTTCAGCTGACCGGTACTAATAGGTCGAGGGCTTGACCTAACAATTAAGAGAGGTCTTTTATTAGTCAAGTCTTAGGTGATAATCCTAAACAAGAGGCCATCATAGGCAACTTACATTATATA
>JAKJCH010000261.1:307-544 GCA_022706565.1 Bacillota bacterium
CAGTTTTGAAGGAACTTAAAAGTTTAATAAGGATTTCTGGTGGCAATGTCGGAGGGGGTACACCCGTTCCCATCCCGAACACGGCAGTTAAGCCCTCCTGAGCCGATGGTACTTGGGGATCACTCCCCCGGAAGAGTAGGACGCCGCCAGATTAATTTTAAATGCCCCACGGCCAAAACGTGGGGCTTTTTATGTCATAAATAATTTTAGGAACAATATTAAACTTTGTAGGAAATG
>JAKJCH010000262.1 GCA_022706565.1 Bacillota bacterium
ATACCTTTATGTAAATGTTGCCAATAATTTGAGGCCTGCCAAGTTATTACCAGCTGGAGACAGGTGGGCCCCGCAACGCCGGCTCCGCGCAGCTTCGAAGCCCTTTTTCCAGGCAATAACTTGGGGCCTGTCCCCAAGTTATTGGGGGTAAAGTATCGGGGAGGTTGCCGGATTTGGGAGACAATAGTAAAATAATGGAAGCAAAGGGAGGTGCTGAGGATGGCCAGGCGGCCGCGGTTGAATTTTCCCGGATTCATCCATCACGTAATCCAGCGCGGTAACAACCGGGAGTACATATTAGAGAATGAGCGGGCCCGCAACTATCTGCTTACTCTTTTTCGTCAGGCGGTGGTCGAGGATGGGGCAGAGATTTACGCCTATGTGGTGATGAACAATCACTACCACCTGGCCATGCGCAGCCGCGAGAAGCCGCTCAGCCAGGTTATGCACCGGATCAATACCACCTTCAGCCTGGCCTACAATTCGCATCTTTCCCGCACCGGCCACGTTTTCCAGGGCCGTTTCAAAGCCATC
>JAKJCH010000263.1:0-237 GCA_022706565.1 Bacillota bacterium
TTCGAGGATACGGACCTTGAAGTCGCGCAGGTGGACGTTGGCGATCTCGGGGTAGAAGGAGGTGAGGACCTTGCGCAGGGCGAGGTCGAGGGCGTTGACCGGGCCGTCGCCCTCGGCGGCGGCGATGTCGGTCTTGCCGCCGACGCCGATTTTGATGGTGGCCTCGGAGATGCAGGGTTCCTCGGGGCCGCGTTTCTCGACGATCACGCGGAAGCCGTCGAGGCGGAAGAACGGGGC
>JAKJCH010000263.1:291-530 GCA_022706565.1 Bacillota bacterium
TCGTACTCGTAGCCTTCGGCGCCGAGGCGTTTGAGCTCGGCCAGGATTTTGCGGACCTCGGGGCCTTTCTGGTCGAGGGTGAGGTGGTGTTCGGCGGCCCGCATCATGATGTTCGAGCCGCCGGCCAGGTCGGAGACCAGCACGCGGCGCCGGTTGCCGACGGTCTCCGGCGGGATGTGTTCGAAGGTGGCGGCGTTTTTCTGGACGGCGTTCACGTGCATGCCGCCCTTGTGGGCAAA
>JAKJCH010000264.1:0-285 GCA_022706565.1 Bacillota bacterium
TCTATCGTCCATCATTTAATTTCTAAATTTTAATTCCGTTCGATCTTAGTTCCTCTGCAAAGAGAGCTATTAATCCATGGTATCTGTATCCACTTCTGTCAAAGACTGCACTGTCAAACTTACCTGCAATCTTAGCAAAATCTTTTGCCATTTTCTTTATCTCATCACTTTTTCTTTTACACATCAAAGATTTTATAACAATATTCTTATCATCATCCGCTAATCCAGCATAGAAATATCGGTTGCTTTTAAATACAAAAATCCTTGGTTTTGTAGAAGTTCCAC
>JAKJCH010000264.1:295-527 GCA_022706565.1 Bacillota bacterium
GATTTTTTCTAATATGTAACTTTCTTCTTTGTCTTTTTTGATCGTTATTTTTTTTCATAATTATGCTGCTACACTAGATTTAGAACTTTTCTTTCTTACATACTCACCTTCGTATCTTATACCTTTACCTTTGTAAGGCTCTGGTTTTCTAATTCCTCTTATCTTTGCTGCCAATTCTCCAACTTTCTGTTTGTTATATCCTTTTATTACTATCTTCGTTTCATTTGGGACT
>JAKJCH010000265.1:0-239 GCA_022706565.1 Bacillota bacterium
TTTACCTTCACCCTTCGGGTACCATAATCAATTTTTAATTTTTAATTCTCAATTCTTAATTCCTTAGTTATATTGTTTCCTATTTTAAGATTTTAAGAAAAAATGTCTATAAGAGTAGTAATAAAAATTAATAGACCCACATAACGGTTGATTTTGAAAGAAGCAAAGTTTACCCGGCTCAAATCGCCTGGTTTTACGATTGCATGCTCATACAACAAAATGATTGCCGCCAATAATAC
>JAKJCH010000265.1:289-524 GCA_022706565.1 Bacillota bacterium
GAAAAACCGCAGAAAAGATTAGTGCTCCCTCTTCTCCGAAACGGGCCGGAATGGAGTAAAGACTATGTTTGCGGTCAAAATCAATGTCCTGACAGGCATACATGGTGTCAAACCCGGCAATCCAGCAGGCTACTGCCATTCCCAGAATAAATGGCTGCCAGTCAAAGGTTCCCGTAATGGCAATCCAGGCCCCTACCGGGCCAATACCGATTGCTAATCCCAGAATTAGATGGCA
>JAKJCH010000266.1 GCA_022706565.1 Bacillota bacterium
TTGTGCATATTGCAGCGGTGTTTTATTATCCAGTTCGGCTATATTATAGTCAGCCGCACCATCAGCTATGATTATCAAGTATTTCATACCACTCAACTCCATTTCATACATCAGAATTGTAAGATTTGATTTCTAGTTTTATTTAGTATAACATTACAATAGTACGATACCTACTGCAAGAATATAAGCTGATTCATTTATTTAAAAACGTTGTTCATGGTTGACTATTATTCTACCTGATGCTATAATAAATTTCGTTGCGGAGCCGTGGTGTAGCGGTTAGAGCAGAGGACTGAAAATCCGCGTGTCGGTGGTTCGACTCCGCCTCGAGGCACCATTCACGCGGAAGTGGCTCAGTGGTAGAGCATCGCCTTGCCAAGGCGAGGGTCGCGAGTTCGAATCTCGTCTTCCGCTCCATTGCATATAGTTAGCGTTACTTAAGGTAACGCTTTTATAATGTCCATAAACTAAAGCATTAGGGGTTAATTACCCTTGCAATACGGGGCGAAACTTGATACAATAA
>JAKJCH010000267.1 GCA_022706565.1 Bacillota bacterium
CGTTAGGGTCATGAGCCGGCGTTATTTTAACAACACCGGTACCGAAATCCTTTTCAACATATTCATCGGCTATAACCGGTATTCTTCTGTTCATTAAAGGCAAGATTACATACTTGCCTATAATCTTGCTATATCTTTCATCATCGGGATTAACCGCAACGGCGGTATCTCCCAGCATTGTTTCGGGACGTGTTGTGGCTACGGTAACAAATCCTTGGCCGTTCTCCATAGGATACTTAATGTACCACAATGGAAATGGAGGTTCCGCATACCGGACACCAGTTTATAATCTTCTCTCCGCGGTATATGAGACCTTTTTCATAGAGTTTAATGAAAGCTTTTACAACAGCCTTTGACAAACCTTCATCCATGGTAAATCTTTCACGGCTCCAGTCACAGGAAGAACCCATTTTCTTCAACTGTTCCACTATTCTGGTACCGTATTTCTCTTTCCATGCCCAGGCTCTCTTTAAGAATTCCTCCCTACCTATGTCATGTTTGT
>JAKJCH010000268.1 GCA_022706565.1 Bacillota bacterium
CAAGGAATACACAGAATTCCGGTTTCCGTCTGCCGGGTACGAGTTTCCATAACCCCTTCACCACAGACAGCACATTGCCGGGTAGCATGTATCTGTGCTTTACCAGGCATTTTAAGTTCGACATCCTCCCAGGTAAAAAGGTCTTCCAACGGCATGGTCATAATTTTCTCAAACAGAACCCCGATCAAGTTTTCTTTTTCCGCTGCTTCCTCTTCGCTTAATACTTGCTTACGATTTAATTCACGGAAGCGCTCCGACTCTCTAAAGGAAGTAGCGCCATATTTCTGGGCTATACGAACCGCCTGGTTCTTATCTCGACTGGCAATAGTATATACATTTTTGCCATAGTCGTTAAATATTAGATTGCCCTTGCCAAAGGTACAGCCCAGTATGGCCTGGATAGCATCCACCCCGCAGGAATCAGTCTCCACTACAGCCAGTAATTCTTCATCATAATCTTGAGATATATCTAGATGTTTCTGGGCAAATTCAGCCGCTCTT
>JAKJCH010000026.1 GCA_022706565.1 Bacillota bacterium
GGCCGGATTGAAAGAATGACTACTCGGGTCGGGCAGATCTTGCACCACATACAGTGCAGCTTGCCGATCATAGTCGAAGGGCGAATTCTCCAAATGGGTGATCAGCCGCCCCTCCCGGCCTACCTCCTGCAGTCCGGCGCGGGCTATGAAATTGTCAAATTTGCCTCCCACGGCTAGAGTGGCTGAAACCATGACCAGGCTCTTCAGCCGGCCGTAAAGCTGACTGGCCAGCAGGCTGCCGGTATCTACTCCCCCGGCGCATACGGCCATTGCCTGCCCCTGGTTGAACTCCACCCAACTGATAGCCTGCTCCCGGTTTAACTCCTCGATCAAAATACTGAACAAGGTGTTGCCGGCATCCTGTAAAGCGGAAACTAACTCCAATAGATCGCTGCTTTCCTCTTCCCCTTCCAATTCCCGAACCAATTCATCGAGGCGCTGTACCAGCAGATCCAGGCCGGGGTTGAACTCCTGCGCATAAGTGGCAAGTATTTCCGCCATCCAGCCCTGCTCCCGATCATCGAGGGTAAGGATGTGGGTAAAGTTATACTGAGGCGGCAGGGCCAAGCCCTTGGTAAAGCCGGTGAACAGTTTTTTGGCAGCATCGCGCAGCCCCTCGACCAGTTTTTCGCATTCGTCCACATAAGTACCGAGCTGGCTAAATTGGCTGCGCAGGTGGACCAGGAAGCCTTTGCGGGCTCGGCGTTCCTGTTGGTGCAGCAGACCCAGCAAATGCAGAAATTCGTTTTGACTAAAACGGAAAGCCAGACGGTCGAAGGTCTCCTTGATGAAGGTGTGAGCCTCGTCTATGATGAGGGAAGTGAATTCCGGCAGGATATGGTTGTCAACCAGCACGTCCGACAACAACAGGGCATGGTTGGTCACAATCAGATCGGCCTTGGCCATGGATTTGATCATCCGCAGCCGGAAGCATTTATCATGGTACTGGCATTTCTCCCGCAAACAGCTGTTGCGGTCAGCCATCACCACCGGCCAGTGGCGCATAAGTTCCGGGCTGAGGCCCAATTCCTTGCGGTCACCGCTACGCGTAGCTTCAGCCCAGATCATCATCTTCTGGAAGAACTCGACCTGATCTTTTTCAAGGGCTTTGCGGCCCGACAGTATTCGCTGGTACTTGTTCCAGCACAGGTAATTCTCCCGGCCTTTGGCTTCGACATACTTGAGATCAAGATCCAGGGCTTGTGCCAGTTGGGGCAAGTCGCGGTCTACGATCTGTTGCTGGAGTGCTTTGGTCTTGGTCGAGACCACTACCTTTTCCCGGTTTTGCAGTGCCCATAACAAGGCCGGCACCAGGTATCCATAAGTCTTGCCGACCCCGGTCCCGGCTTCCGCCACCAGGAAATGTTCGTCCTGCAGGGCATCGCCTACCGCCCGGGCGAACCGCACCTGCTCCTCCCGGTAGATATAACCGTCCAGAACCTTGGCCAAAGGGCCTTCAGACGCGAAAATCGGCTCGCTGGACGAATAATCAGTCATGACCTAGTTTCTCCAATCGGGATTCCCCATCCGCAGCTGTGAAGTGGTATACCCCCTCAATCTGCACCAATTTATCATGCAGAGCCGACCGCACGTAATCTAGATTCTCCGGAGCAACCTTAACCGCCAGACCGCAGCTGGCTGATATCTGGCGGGGGGTCGGTATAACCAAAAAATCAGCGGAGGCCTCTTTTAATACCCGCTCCGCTTTTAAGGCTTGAGATGTAGATTTAAAAGTGACTATGCCATATTCCTTTAGGTTAAACAGATCCTTGGCCAAAGTGTCCTCTCCATCATTTAATATTCAAGCTCGGCGACCTTGTAGAAAGTTGCTTTGCTGTAACATATAAGCCGTTTGCCGGCTGTAACCTTGGTCTCGGTAAATATAATCTCCTTCCCAGCTTTAACCACTCTGCCTTCCGCCCGCAGAACATCCCCCAACCGCGCCGATCCAGTGAACCCGACCGATAAATCTACGGTAGCCCCATTCACGCCCAGACTGCGCACCGCGATGCCCATGGAGGTATCCGCCAGGGAACTGACCAGTCCCCCCTGTATCAGTCCGATGGAATTGGTATGCTCGTGCCGGGCTTCCATCTCAAAAACAGCTTGGCCGGGAGCAATGCTCAACAATTCAATCCCCAGCAGCTTATAGAATGGTGCTTGCTCGATTGATTTTGTTAAATAGGCGAACAGGTTTTCGTCGATTCCCTGATTCACTGGTGTCATTCCATCAGTGCCCCTTTGTATTTAAAATACTGCCATTATTGTGCCATCCACAATCTGCAATTCATAAAACATTTTTAATCCAGCCACAATAAGCAATAGCAGGAGGTGTTGTCGATGTTGAGAGATGGGCGGATAGTATTTTTCCCGCTGGCGATTCTGGCTTTGTTCCTGGCGTCCTATTTCTTTTTCCAGTCAGCCTACCAACCCGATACCAAACCGGTGCCTGAAACCGAGCTGAATCAGCCTCCTGTCCTGCCCCCCGCCCCCGAACCGGTGTGGTTTGTGCGGTTCGCGGTCGAGAACCAGAAGTCCACCTATTACACCTCGTACGCCGAGGAGCCAGCTTCTGCTTCCTCCCGGGGATACTTCCTGGGTTCCGGAGCAGTCCATCCCCGCCACCCGCTAAATGAGGGCGGAAACGCCCTGGAACCCATTATTCCCTTCGGCACCACGATCTTTCTGGCCCAGCCGGTAGAGATCCAGGGCAATTGGTATGATACCCTGGAAATCAATGATACCGGTGATGTCAATTATAGACTGTGGCGCCAGTATCCATATTGGGTCGACGTCTATGCCGGAACAGTTAATTACTACACTGAAAAGGCCGCCCTCGAAAAAGGAATCGACTTGATCGACTATCATTGGTACGAACCCTGGCAATAGCCTGCCCGCTGGTTAATTGCTGGAGGGTTTGGGATGCTTCTTCTTCTCGTCCGATTCGTACCGTATTTTGTTGGCGCACCGGTCGCATATGAAAGTCCCCGGCTTGCTGGGATCGGCGGCCTTCTTCTCTACTACCTTTTTGAAATCCTTATTGTCTTCATCCAGTTGGTAAACCTTACTGCATAGCATGCATTTAGCTTCTACCTGTTCCATGAAGATATTCCCCTTTCGCTTGGATTAGTCGCTGACTGTACCGTCGGGCAGCACTTTCATGTAGAGCACGTTCTGATAGTTATAAGAGCCTATGACATTGCCGTCCTGGTCATACATATAATTGAGGGAGGGACCGCCTGCATAAACCTGGGCCTCCGGGTCGATCCCCAGGCTTTTCACATAGCATTCGACCTCAGCCTGGTCGTTAAACCGGATATTGACCTTAATCAAAGCAGCTTCCTCAGTCTTGGCGCCTGGCAGTAAAGACCGGTAATTGTACCCGCATCCCATCGTCCCAAAAACCAGCATTATCGTCAAAATGGCCAGTATAACTTTTCTCCTGCTCACAGTTCCATCCTCCGGCTCCTGCGCCTTGGTCCCGGACCAGCCATCTGGCCTGGTTTGGCCGCCCCCGCCCCCATTAATCGTAAGCTGCTGCGGTTGATCCAATCGTTCAAGCGGCGGTTAACCCGGTAATGAATAGTGTCGGGGGGAAATTCCCCGTTATCCTTGCGCTCCCCAGCTGGCAATCCGGTCAGGATCTCCAGACCTTGGTCAACATGTTTGATGGCCCAGATATTGAATTTCTTGGCTCTCACCGCGGCGATGACCTCTTCATCCAGCATAAGGTTGCGGATATTCTGCCAGGGAATGATGACTCCCTGTTCACCATCCAAACCTCGTTTCTCGCATACCTTGAAGAAGCCTTCGATTTTATGATTTACCCCGCCGATTGCTTGTATCTCTCCATTTTGATTGACCGATCCGGTCACCGCGATTCCCTGTCGCAGCGGTACGTCCGCCAAACTAGACAGCAAAGCATACAGCTCCGCGCTGGAGGCGCTATCCCCTTCAATCCCGGCATAATTTTGCTCAATAGTCAGGCTGGCCGATAGGGACAGAGGTTTGTCCTGGGCGTATTGAGCACCTAGATAACCATTCAAGGTCAGGACCCCTTTGCTGTGAATGCTGCCGCTCAGGTGGATTTCCCGCTCAATATTGACCAGTCCTTTTTCACCCATAAAGGTTTTGGCAGTGATACGGACCGGTTTGCCGAACTGGTGGTCCCCCACCTGATACACTGCCAGCCCGTTCAGTTGTCCCACCTTGCTGCCGGAGACATCGATCAGTATGGTGTCCTGCTCGATATAATCCTGCATTCGCTCCTCGATCATGGCCGACCGGTCGTGCTTCTCAGCTATGGCCCGGCGAACGTGTTCACGATCCACCAGCTCGGCATTATCATAACCGGCCCAGCAATTGGCCTCATAGATTATCTCCACCAGTTTGTTGAACAGGGTGCTCAATTTGTTCTGGTCATCGGCCATGCGGCTGCCGTAGTCGACTACCTGGGCTACAGCCCCGGGCTTGAAATGCCTCAAGTTTTTCTTGCTGCAGACTGAACTGACGAAACGGGCATAATCCCTGGTATTTGAAGGGGTTCGGTCCATGACGATGTCGAAATCGGCTTTTATCTTGAAGAGTTTCTGGAATTCCTCATCGAAATTATAAAGTAGGTAGTAGTATTGGGGATCACCAACAAGAACCACCTTGACATTGATAGGTATGGCCTCCGGTTCCAGGGTTTCGGCGTTGCCCAGGCCGAAGGTTTTGGTGAGGCTCTCTACCACGATTTCGTCGTTTTTAAGGATGCGCTTCAGTTTATCCCAGACGTAGTAGTTTCTTATGATATCATAGACATTCATTATCAGATAGCCGCCATTGGCTTTATGGATGGACCCGGCCCTAATGCGTGAAAAGTCGGTGGTCAGCACACCGAACTCACTCTCAAATTCGATCTGACCAAACAGATTGGCATAGCTGGGATTGGTCTCGTAAATGACCGGTGCGTGCTTGAGGGATGAATTGTCCACAATCAGATTGACCTGGTAACGGCGCAGTAAAGCCCGTTTGTCCAAGCGCCGCAATATGCTCATGGCGGCATCGTCATCACTGGCTTTGAATAGTTCGATATTATCAAGGATATCCTGCTGCATAGCCGCCAGATATTCAAGAACATCGGCCAGCTGGGCATATTTGGTCTCCATGGCGGCAAAGTCAGGGGCGGCTACCTGGCGCGCGGTCTCCAGCTCCAATTCTCTTAGCTTTTCTTTGAGTTGTTTTTCCAATTCCCGGTACTGCCGATAGGATTCGTTGATACGCTCCTGCACCAAGGCGCCTTTCCGCATCAATTCCACCCGTTCCTCTTCAGGCAGGGCTATAAACTCATCCTGGCTCAGATGCGAGCCATCCTCTTTTAACGGGATACTGTTGACCCCGGCCTGGGTTCGGGAGATAGTGAAGCCGTAGGCGCGCACTTCCTCCTCCAAGCGCACATAGATAAGGTTGCCATCCTCCATGAATTTATTCACAAGGGCGTTCTTTTGCAGCTCAAAGGCCTCTTCCTGGAAAGCCTTGCCGATGTTCTTGGCGAAATTGTCCATGGCCGCCGCCACATCATTGCGGAACTGCTGACCCCAGCCAGCCGGCAGGCTTACCGCCTGAGGATTTTCCTGCTGCTTGAAACTGTTGACATAACACCAGTCGTTTGGTACCGGATCGCGGCTGGCCTTCTCATGAACCATCTCCCGGGCTAAGGTGGATTTACCGGTGCCAAAGTATCCGGACAGGTACACATTGTAACCCTCGTTCTTAATATCCAGCGCAAATCCCAGCGAGCGCACCGCCCTCTCTTGGCCGATGATACCCCGCAAAGGATCGATTTCGGCAGTACTGCCGAACCGAAAAGAAGACGGTCTGCATCTCCTGGATAGATCTTTGGGTTTGAGTTTAAGTTGGCTGGTATCCAAGCTGCGACACCTCCAGATTATATAATAATTCACTGGCGCGATTTATGGAAATCCGAACTTCATGCCCGCTTCACCTATGACTTGCTTTACTGCCCAATATGATGTACAGGCGCTGCCGCCTGGAAGCTGGTGCCGGTTACTTAATTCTATATTTTGTCATCGATGAGAGCAATTCCTGCTTACATTCTTCCTATATCCTATTGCGAGCAGACAAAAAAATATCAGCGGTCAGCGGGTTTCCCCCGACCGCTGCTTAGTGCTTTTCGTATTGATGCTATTTATACTACTACCTTGATGGACGAATGGCCATCCACCTTGATTACCCCATCACGGACCAGTTTGACGAAGATATTGGCCAGCAGCGGGTCGAACTGGGTGCCAACATTGTTTTCGATTTCCGCCAAAGCCGCATTAACGGTCAGGCTCTTACGGTAAGGCCGGTTGGAGGTCATGGCATCAAAGGCATCAGCAATGGCCAGGCAGCGAGCTGCCAAGGGAATATTCTCACACCGCAGGCCGCGGGGGTAGCCCTTTCCGTCCCAACGTTCGTGATGACCTATGACCGCGGGTATAACGTGGTTCATCGAAGGAAGATGCTTGATTATGGTAATAGACATCTCCACATGCTGTTTAACTATCTCAAACTCCTCATTGGTAAGCCGCCCGGTCTTGGTCAGGATATGCTCCGGTATGCCAATCTTGCCGATGTCATGCAGCAGGGCGGCCTCATGGATCAACTCAATGTGGGATTTATCCAGCGATAATTTGCTGGCCAAAACGGTGGCATATTCGGCCACTTTCTGGGAATGGCCGAAGGTATAATGATCTTTGGCATCGATAGCAGCAGTCAGCGCATAAATAGTGGCGGCGAAATTAGGTTTCATGGCTCCGCTGGCGCCCATCCTCCCCTGCAGCGATGATTCGCTCATTCGGATTTCGGGGGTATAAATGACGGTCTTGTTTTTACCAGAATTCTTGGCGGTGTACATGGCAATGTCAGCCCGCTTGAGTAATTCTTCCGTATTGGGCGCGGCATAGGGATAGGTGCAGACCCCGATACTGGCGGTAAGGAACCTCTGGGTAACATCGTTCATGCTGAAGAAGGTCTTTTCAATATCCATGCGGATCTTTTCCGCCAAATCAAAGGCCATCTTGGTATCGTAACGCGGCAGCAGAACTGTGAATTCCTCCCCGCCGTAGCGGCACACGATGCCTTTTTGACCCACATTGCGGGTGAGAATGGCGGCCACGGTCTCCAGGGCGTTATCACCCTCCACGTGCCCGTAGAGATCATTGAATAGTTTAAACAGGTCCAGGTCTATCATCAGCAGGGATAATTCACCGGAACCAAGTTTTTCAATCTGCTCCTGCAGGGCTCGATGGAAGTAACGGTGGTTGCGAAGTTTGGTCAGGCTGTCGGTCATGGCTTCGGACTGGGACCGGGAGTACAAGCGGGCATTGTCGATGGCGACCCCAGTGGAAGCACCCAGGTAGGTTAGCAGATCAATGTCATCCACATTATAGGCAGTATTATTGTTCTTGCGGCTTAACATCAGCAGGCCAATGACCTCGCTGCGGCTCTTGATGGGGATGATGACTTCGATGCCCAATTCATCAAGGGTCTTTTTCTCCTTGTCCCACATTGATTTAAAGAAGGGAAGCGAATTCATTTCCTGCCGGGATAGACTGGAGTGATCCGATTCAAACCACAGGACAATTGGATTGTCGTTGGGTATGGACAGATCCGGCCTGAATATTTGGGAGGAATTGTGGAATATCTGGTATATCCCGCGCTCCTCATCCTTCATCAACATCATAACGCTATTGGCCCTAATGGCTTTTTGCACAGATTCGATCAATTGATTGGCTATGCTGTGAAGATCAAGATTGTTGGAGATTACATGGCTAAAACTACGCAGTGCCTGGCGGCGCATGTATTCAGCCCGATAGAACAGCTTGTCCACCAATTTGCCTGTCTGTTTGTACAACGGCTGGAACAAGAAGGCTATGGCCATTGCGGCCAGGGCGGTAATATAAGGCACAAATCTCTGATTCCCGGCAGCGAGATTCTCGTGAATGGCAACCACCAGATAAATGTAGAACAAGGTCAGGATTATAGCGAAGGTCGAATAGGCCAAGCCCTTGGTAACTACAAACTTGAGTTCCAACATTCTGTATTTGAATATGGCCACGACGATAAGCAGAGAGTTGATAAAACAGGCTAGAATATCGACTGGGTACTTACCAATAGCAGGAACCAAATTGACCAAGGACCCCAAAAACAATATCATCAGACCAACAGCAAGCATCTTGATCTGTCCATAGGATACGTGGCTGCTTTTTCTTCCTCTAAACGTTTTGATAATTACCGCAATCATAACAAGGAAGGAAGTGGCATACGCAAAATACACGCCAAATCCTATCTGATAAACAAACTCGACGGTATTATAGGTCCTTCCATCTACCACTACCAGCTGTTTTACAATACTGGCATCCGTTATTACATAGCCCAAAAGATTTAAGACAATTGCAGTTCCTGTTAATAAGCCAAGCAAACCCATAAATAGCCGATTGGTTGTATCTGTAAAAACGGAAACGAATATGTATATGATAAATGGTGTGGCCAATGTACCGACGACCATCACCCGATTCCAAAATAGTACACCGGGCGCGATTTCCAATTTCATCAATAGTGCAGCTGCCGTCCATACTATCATGGCAACCAGCACCAACATGAAGATTTTAATGTGTTTATCCTTTTGAGTTAGGCTAAGGACCAGTAATAAGAGGCAATAAGAGGCCAATGCTACCACCGGAACACCCCAAAAGAATATTTGAGAAGGCAGCATCAAGACACCTCTCTTCTGGCGCTATCGCCGGCTATCTTCAGTATTTCTACCAAGTCATAGTGGGAGGGATTCATTCGCCGCAGGTCGCGGCCGAATGTTGCCGCGAATTGTTCGATGGAACCACGCGGAATCATTGTTACTTTAAGAGGCTCGATGCCCAATAGGGCTTTCAGATCTTTATAATCCGAATCAATGTGTCGGAAGTAAATTGACAAGTGTTCACGGATTATATCCGGATTGATACCGGCCCTCATTCCCTCCAAACCTGCCTCAACATACAAATGCAAGAAGGACCTGTTTTCTTCAGTGACATCCTTGATAGCAAACCAATCATGAATATCGAGGTTGGAAATCCGGATGGCCTGGCTAATAGTATCTCTGGTAATTCTGGTAAAACCGGCAATATCGATAATAGTCGGGTATCTGTCGATATACTCAAAATGGGGAAGCAGAACGTTTGCTTCCTTATTATGTATAGATGTACACCGGAATATATCTCCGGTACGGTACCGGGCGAAGGCGCCGCCTTTGAAACTGCTAATGACCAGTTCGTATTGATTGCCTGCCACGAGTTCATTCATCAGATAAGTATTTGGTTTGTAATTTGGGTCGTCTAGATTTTTATCGAATTCTTCTTTTGGAATAAATTCATAGAAATCCATGTCTGGAAAAAAGACCAAACCGTTCTTGGCCCACGTTTCCACAGCAATACATCCAGACTCCGTCCCGCCAAATAGCTCGGCCGGTCTAATTCCCCAATACTCCTCAATCTTGGATTTCAGACTCGCACTATCCGTACCAGTTATGGCCAACCCCTTCAGATTCCAAATATCTTTGGGTCGGATTGGAGTACCTTCCTGTTTGCTGTTAAGCCACGCTTTTAACAACCGACTATTCATCCTGGGCGAGTTCCTGGTAAAACGAATTCCCCCTGATAAACCACTGCCGGATGTAAAAGATTCTCCCATCTTGGCCACGATACTGCTAAGTCCAAAGAATATATCCACGCCTTTTTGTATCCCCATCTGCAGACCAGTTTTGCTCCGTTCGCGAAAACTCAGCGATTCGGCTTCATCAATGGAAGGCATGAAATTTACCGAAAGCGGCAGGACACGCGGTATAAGTCCAGTCAAATAGGGCAAAGGGGCCATGCCATAAAGAAAGTTTTCGCCCCCGCGGAGTGAGAACTCCCCTCGAGCACTGCTGGTTATAAGTATCAACGCTGCCATAATGGCATTAGCATAGTTTTTAACCATGCCTTCGGTATAGGGAGCAACTTTTACTGGATTCAAAGCCCCTTCCCAGGTGGTCTCGATCCAAACTAGAGGTTTGGCCGGAAGGGCGGAATCGTTCTTGGGTAATAAAAGACCTGCATAGTCCTCGTATGTAGTTAACGGTACGACTTTACGGAACTCAGCCACGCTAGATGGCTTTTTGCCCTTCATGATATGAGCGCCCAACTCACAGTTGGAGTATAATTCCAACTGTTCAAGCATCAATCTGTTTTGAATGTCCATAAACAGAGGCATGGTAAGATCAAGAAACCCGCAATATTCTTGCCATATATGATCATATTGTTTTTTGCGGAACCTCTCTTCCAAATTCACAGCTGTTCCCCCACACATCATATCCATATGCCAAACAACGACCAAACAGCGCAAAACCACGAGTTTAAGCGCTCGACCTTAATCATTTATTGTATTCTTGATCCTAGCCTGGTCGTACTGGTTAGTCCCGTAATATGTATGAAGCCAAATCCCGCATTTGCGGATATTGCACTGAATTTAGAATAGCTAATAAGATATTTAATTACAACAATATTCGTAAATATTACCAAAAAATCTTCTAAAATTTACTTCTTAAAGAAATTATTGAGGCTTTTCCTGGTAGGGATCATGAACGGAACCTTTCTTATATATACGTCGTAGTCCTTAAACATGCGGGGAAAAAAGAAACGATCCTGTAGATAGACATGGATGATGTCACAGATTGTCCACACCGCATTGGCCCACAAAATCATCATTTTCCCGGTTCCCAACCATAAGAATGTGTAAAACAAAAAGAACCACATGACTCCCGGATGCCGAGCAAGTCCAAAGAATCCAGTATCGATAATCTGGTAGTTGCCTAACTCCACATAAGTCTGTTTAAATGGTACCGCAAAAAAAAGAATATATAACTGAATTAAAATGCATGGTATTGCCAGGGCGATAAATATTGTCGGCAGCGGTGCTGGCAGAGTGAAAGAGGCCGGATAGTCAAGCACAATGCCTACAGTCGCAAACCCGATTATGATTACCCCTGCTCCAAAGGTGGCATTCAGGACAGGATGGATCAGTTTTACCTTGTTAAGATCGGCAATGATCAACAACAAGTATCCCAACATGCCCAACACTAAATATCCCATATATCGACACCATCCAAGATAATTTAAGCAATGTTACCATATTTGGGCAGTAATTTCTACACACAAATCACCGACGATGGCCATTTTCATACGGTTAGGTGAAGATCACACAGTTCCAATAATTGTAAGCTGATCCAGCAGATCCAGGTAAACATATTGAGGTGCCTTTATTATCTCTTTCCGCCTCAGTATAATATTGACGGCAGTGCTGGCCGCCATCATCGAAGCCAATCCCACTCCGATGGCGCAGGTAGGCACCGGCCTCAGACCGGCGATAATTTCTTGCAGCATCTGATTGTCCATGGCGGTGTTAATGTAAGACGGATATACGGGCAATACCTTTTCTATCGCGACCACGATATTTTGCAGTGGTTCCAGGTTCTGGTCCGCTTCCAGACCATTGTATTCCTCCAGGGTTATTCCGTTGGGTTCGAAATTGGCAACCAGGGCTCCAAACCCAATAGCCCCGGCAAAACAGTAATAAATCCCTTGTTTTCTGGCTGCCCTTTGCAGATAAATGCTTTCTTTCCAGGCTCCGTAGTCCATCTCGTCCAATACCAAATCTGCCCCGGCGACGAACCTGGCAGCATCCTGCTGGTTGGTTATGCCGTTGATGTCGTAAACGATCTTGGCTTCAGGGTTGATATCCTGCACCATTTCACCAACGACCTCGGCCTTTTGTAAACCGTTGGTTCGAACGGACGAGCCCAATTGCCGGTTGAAGTTACTCTTTTCGAATGTTCCCGGGTCGGTGATCTTTATATTGCCGATCCCCAAGCGTACGAGTCTTTCCACCAGCATTCCGCCCACCCCACCGACACCGGCCACTGCTACAGTGGAATTCCTCAGCAATTCCTGTTCTTCCTTGGTAAATATGCCGATATTGCGTTCAAAACTGTCATGGTACGGTGTTCTCACCTTGACTTCCCCCCTTGATCTGCGGAGAATGGCTAATACAGGTCTGAAAAATGGATTACCCTGTTTATGAGATAGACTAATTTGACATGTATTATCTCATTACTCCACTTAAACATCTTCATTAAATAGCATATATGCCTGGCGTGCAAACCAAATAATCCCTTTAAGATAGAGCATTGTGCGGTTCATCATGCTTCAACGCCAGCGATTGGGACCGTAACCGGGAGCTTTCCGCCATCCAATAAAAATCTCCCGATCAAACAAATTAATATAAGACCGGGAGACATTATTGTAGTTCAACCAATGCGAGCCACTTAGATCACCTTGCGCACCAGACGGCAGATGTGATAGGTATAACGCGCGCCGCGACCTGATTCGCTCAATAATTCATTAGCCAGACCGTTAAGTCCCTGTTGGGCTACTTTTTGGTCGGTAAAATACATGGCCAGCAAACCATCGATGACGGTCTTGATAAATCCAGCCTGATACATGGTGCGGGCCCGGTTATGGGCTTCGCGGATAAAGATCCGCAGCCGCTCGATCATATACTCCTGGCTGGGATAGTAGAAGGTGAAATTGAGGTCGCCGCCCACCCGGTCTTCCTGCTGGTCGATACAATAGTCAAGCAGTATGTGAAGGCTGCAAATCCATGGAAAATAGGCATCCAGCACTACAAAAGCCTGGGCCGGATGGGCGTCCGGATGGGAGGCCAGTTCCAGCAATGCAAACAGGGCCAGAGTTGAGCCGGATGCCGCCGCAAACTCATTCCATTCAATTCCCGGATTCCAATCAAGGTTTCGCCGCGCCCAATCGATAAGGGTCCGCTCCCGAATCTCCCAGGCTATATGCTTTTTCACCTGCAAGTCGGTATAGAGGTTGGCCAAGCCAATGACTTCTGATTTAACTAGACAATATGATGGCAGTTGGGCCAGATGGAGGCGGCACTCCTCCACCAGTTTGTCGATGTAACCGCCATCATCGCGGTACGGGTAGTAGCGGTAGTAATCATGCCGCGATCCACCCGGATTAAGGGCATCGAGCAAGGAGAGATGCAGTTGTCTGAAGGCCCTGCCATCCAGGCAGTGGGTCCGATCACAGAGGTTGTCGAGATAATCACACAGGGTTTGATAAGCGACGATGAGAGGCACCAGGTTGACCTCGGCGGACGGATTGGCGGCCGCCAGGAAGGCTCCGCCCTGGCAATGAAAATCCTTGCCGCTTATACTGGCCAAGGCCTGCCGTCTCAGCTCCTCATGACCGCAGCGCCCGGCTTCCTCCCGCCAGGTATCCAGCAAACGGCCCACCCAAGGCAGAATGTGAAAAATATAATGATAAAGATAACCGGCCTGGGTCCAGCCGATTCTCTTCCCATACCGGTATTGCGCCGGCAGCGGGTTGGTCGCGGTGACATCGGTATGCATCAGTGGACTGCCTCATTCTGGCTAGTTTGCAGCGGTTGGGCCAGCATGTTCTCATAAGTCTCCAACAGGTAGCCGGACAGCGTGCTGAGGTGCTGGGCAGCTGGCCCGGGCGGCAATTCTTTTAAATAGGCCATAGCCCGCTCGATGAATTGGCGGGCCAATTGCAGTGATTCCTCAAATGCTCCGGTAACGCTCAGTATTTCTACTATCTCCGCCATCTTTTCACTTACCGGGCGACTTTCGTCCTCCAGCAGGGAGCGCAGGCGGGGTCCGTATATAGTGTTTTGCATTGCATATATTACCGGCAGAGTAATGTTCCCTTCCTCCAGGTCTTTCCCCACCGGTTTACCCCACCGGTTACTGTCCGCTTGAAAATCGAGCAGGTCATCGATGATCTGGTACGCATACCCCAGGCAGAGACCATACTGTTCCAGGTCGTAGGCAATATCATCGGGCAAATCAGCGGCCAGGGCCCCCACCTTGCAGGCGGAAGCGAACAGACAGGCAGTCTTGCCGTA